>NZ_JAVKGN010000001.1:1800000-1972116 GCF_031432215.1 Halodesulfurarchaeum sp. HSR-GB
GCCGTAGACCCACACGCCGGCATCTTCGTCGAAGATGATGTTTGACTTCGACCGGGTCGGCACGTCCATGTGGGGGATTTCGCCCAGTTCGAACTGGTCGTAGAACTGTGCCGCCAGGTCGATCAACTTCTCGCGGGCCGCTGTCTCACTCATTGTATCACCGTCAATTTGGCCTCCTCGATGCCAGACACCTGCATGTCGAATTCAGCATCGGCTTCGATCTCGTATTTCAGGGTCGCTTCGCCGCCGCTCTCGACCGCCGGCTTCCAGGTCAGATAGTACTCGCCGTCCATCTCGACCACCTCACCGGCACTGAGGTTCTGCGGTTCGCCGGTGACGATCTCGGTGACCTCGAGGTCCGCGGTGGCCGAGTCGTGGTTCTCGACCTGGAGTCGGACCACGTTGCCCTCCCGCTCGCGCTCGACGAGGACGTTGTTCATGATCCGGGCCAGCGAGTCCGAGACGTCGACCGGCTCGCGCTGGGTGATCGTCGAGACCTTCGCGGCCATCGTGGGGAGGATGTCCGCGATAACGTTCTGTTTCTGCCGGCGTTTTCGCATCGACTTTCGCCTGTTGAGATGGGATTTGAGATCCCGGGCGGCCTCCCGAAGGGCCAACTCGAGTTCGTCCTCGATCTCCGGGACGTTCGCCACGGCGTCCTTGGACTCGCTCGTGAACGGCACGTTCGTGGACGCGACGTGAATCATGATGACGACCGGCCCCTTGGGGATTCCCGATCCCCCCGGCTGGTCGAGCCCGTAATTGCGCCAGTTGATTCCCTTCACGACGTCGGTCATCGCACAGGCCCCGCGCTGGTAGACCAGCGGCACCCGGTTCGCAAACCGCATGAGTTCGGCCGTCTCGCCACCGTCTTCGATATCACCGCCGTAGGCGATCCCGGCCTCGGCGATGAAGGGATCGCCACCGTGGACCCCCGCATCCCGGGTCGCGGCGGTGTAGAAGTCGGCGTCGAACTCGCTTCGGAGTCCGGCCTCGATCTGGTCTTCCGTGATCGGCGAGAGACAGTCCGAGGGCGGGGCCATCACGTCGACCGAGCCCATCCCGTCGAGCAGGTTGCTGGCGGCATCCCGATCGTCGGCGAGTGTCCCGGGCGAGGGCAACTCCTCGTCCACGGGGGCCATCCCGTCCCAGAGCGCCACGAGAATGTTCTCGCGGGCCGTCTCACCGAAGGTTTCGTCGTCCATCTCCTCGGTGAGATCCGCGGCGCGGTCGATAGCCGACCGCAACGCGGCCTGGGTGAACCGGTCCCGATCAGCGTCGGCGATCTGGCTCGCGAGACGCTCTGCCAGCGCGTCGATTGCGGCATCGTCCTTCCGGGTCGTGGTCACCTCGTCGATCGTGCGATAGAGCGCGCCGCGGCGATCGTTGGTGAGTGCCGTCCAGGCCGCTTTTTCGACGTTCGTCCGAACCGTCTCCCCGAAAGCCCGCCCCGACTCCGCGGCCAGGTCGTCGGCGACCTGATCGACGATTTCGGCGAGTTCGGTCCGGCTCACGGGTCGGTGCTCCTCGATGGCCCCCGCGAGCTGATCGCCGAATCGCCGTTCGAGGTCCTGGCCCTTGTTCGAGATGGCGTCGACGACAGCCCGGGCCAGGTTGCGGTCCTCGTGATCCTGTGGCGGGTGCCAGCGGAACTCGCGACCGAACTCCCGGTCACTGAACGCGGCGATGATCGAGTCGGCGGTCTTCTGGCCGACCCGGGTGAACGCCGTCTGGAGGAAGCCCCGAATCGTCCGGGAGTCGGTACTGTCGAGCATCTTGAGCAGCGTCCCGATCTCGACGCCGTGGGGGTGGGGCCGGATCTCCTCGGTTTCGGCCGGCAGGGACGCCCCCTCGGCTCGCTCGGACTTGATGTGGGCATTCGGCTCCCGGAGTTCGATGCGGGCGTGGGGGTTGACGACCGCAGTGTGGCGGATGTAATCGTGAAGCTGAGAGCGGGCCCGCATGTTCGCCTCCATGTCGAGTTCGATGCGGGTGCCGTGACTGCGATCCCAGGTCGTGGTGGTCTCGGTCCGGATCTCGGGTTCGTTGCTGTCGGTGTCGATAACCAGCTCGAAGTAGTGGGCCTCATCCTGGCTGGAGGTTCGGCTCGTGACCTTCGCCGGTTTCCCGGAAGTCAACTGAGAGTACAGTACAGCCGCTGAAATTCCGATTCCTTGCTGGCCCCGACTCTGCTCACGCTTGTGAAACCGGGAGCCATAGAGCAGTTTGCCGAAGACCTTGGGCAGTTCTTCGGCCGTGATGCCCGGGCCGTTGTCCTCGATGATCAGTCGGTAGTGGTCGTCGACCTCCCGGATTTCGACGTAGATGTCCGGGAGATAGCCCGCCTCCTCGGCGGCGTCAAGCGAGTTGTCGACCCCCTCTTTGACGGCGGTCACCAGCGCCCGGGCTTCGCTGTCGAAGCCCAGCATGTGCTTGTTCTTCTCGAAGAACTCGGCGATCGAGATCGACCGCTGGTCGGCCGCCAGGTCATCGGCGATCGCGCCCCCTCCGGATGGTGTCGAATCGAAAGCCGTCATTCGCTTGTTTGGGGTTCCGCGCCCCCACTCAAAAACGTCCCGATACGGGGGACCCGAAAGCGGTAGCCGTGGTGCTTCTACGCGCGCACGCGCATGAGGAGCTTTTTAAGTTAGCACCGACTACCTGGCAGTAGCATTCATGGTAGCGGAATCAAACTACGGAGCCGGGCAGATCCAGGTCCTCGAGGGGCTCGAGGCCGTCCGCAAGCGACCCGCGATGTACATCGGGTCGACCGACGGTCGCGGGCTCCACCATCTCGTCTACGAGGTCGTGGACAACGCCATCGACGAGGCGCTGGCCGGACACTGTTCGCACATCGAGGTCGAGTTACACGACGACGGTTCTGTCAGCGTGCGGGACGACGGCCGGGGCATCCCGGTCGACACCCACGAGGAGTACGACCGCCCCGCGGTGGAGGTAATTCTGACGGTGCTGCACGCAGGCGGCAAGTTCGACAAAGAGTCCTACCAGGTCTCCGGCGGGCTGCACGGCGTCGGCGTGTCGGTCGTCAACGCTCTCTCGGAGTGGCTCACCGTCGAAGTCGACCGGAACGGAAAGCGGTACGAACAGCGCTTCGAGCGAGGTGAACCCGTCACGGAACTGGAGACGGTCACTGATGTTCCCGAGGACCAGACCGGGACCCGGATCCAGTTCAAACCCGACACGGACATCTTCGAAGTGGAGAAATTTAGCTTCTCCACGCTTGAATCCCGACTCCGAGAGCTTGCCTTCCTGAACTCCGGTGTCCGGATCTCCCTGATCGACGACCGGGATCCCGACGCCGACACCGCGACCTTCGAGTACGAGGGCGGCATCAGGGAGTTCGTCGAGTACCTCAACGAGACGAGGACGCCGCTTCACGGGGACGTGATCTATCTGGAGGACGAGTCCGCGGGCGTCCAGGTCGAAATCGCGATGCAGGCCACCGAGGATCTCCAGTCCTCGACACATGCGTTTGCCAACAATATCAACACCCGCGAGGGTGGCACCCACCTCACGGGATTCAAGACGGCACTCACCAGGGTCGTGAACGGCTACGCGAAAGACCACGATCTCCTGAAGGCGATCGACGGCGAGAACCTCAAGGGCGAGGACATCCGGGAGGGCCTGACCGCGGTCATCTCGGTGAAACACCCCGACCCACAGTTCGAGGGTCAGACCAAGACCAAACTGGGCAACAGCGACGTGCGGGGCGTCGTCGAGTCGGCCCTCCACGACGGACTCAACACCTACTTCGAGGAGCACCCGGACACGGCCGAGGCGATCATCTCGAAGGCCATCGAAGCGGCGAAAGCCCGGAAAGCCGCCCAGAAGGCCGAAGAGCTGACCCGGCGGAAGAGCGCCCTGGAGAGTACCTCACTCCCTGGCAAACTCGCCGACTGTCAGACCAAAGAGCCCGAGGACTCGGAGCTTTTCATCGTGGAGGGGGACAGCGCTGGGGGATCGACAAAGCAGGCCCGAGACCGGAAGTTCCAGGCGGTACTGCCGATTCGCGGGAAGATCCTCAACGTCGAGAAACACCGCCTCGATCGGATCCTGGAGAACGAGGAGATCCGGGCGATGATCCGGGCGATCGGGACCGGCATCGGCGAGGAGTTCGACATCGATGAGCTTCGGTACGGCCGCGTGATCCTCGCCACGGACGCCGACGTGGACGGAGCCCACATCAGAACGCTCCTCCTGACCTTTTTCTACCGGCACATGCGCCCGCTCCTCGAAAACGGCCACGTCTATGCCATCAAGCCGCCGCTCTATCGGATCCGGTATCGCGGGGAGACTTACGACGCCATGACCGAGGCCGACCGCGAGCGGATCGTCGAGGAAGAGTGCAACGGAAATCCGACCCAGATCCAGCGGTTCAAGGGTCTGGGCGAGATGAACCCCGAACAGCTCTGGGAGTCGGCGATGAACCCGGAGAACCGGATTCTCAAGCGGATCACCATCGAGGACGCCGCCGAGGCCGACCGGATGTTCTCGGTGCTGATGGGCGATGCGGTGGGGCCGCGAAAACAGTTCATCAAGGAACACGCCACGGACGCCGAATGGGTTGATATCTGATGAGTTCGGAACTGCCAACGCCGGCCGGGCAGGTCGGCGACGAGATCGAGACCGTGCGGGTCGAAGACGAGATGGAACAGTCCTACATCGATTACGCGATGAGCGTGATCGCCGGGCGCGCGCTCCCGGACGTGCGGGACGGTCTGAAGCCGGTCCACCGCCGGATCCTCTATGCCATGCACGAGGCCGGCATCACGAGTAACTCCGGCCACCGGAAGTCCTCCTCGATCGTCGGGGACACGATGGGGAACTTCCACCCCCACGGCGACAGCGCCATCTACGACACGCTCGTGCGAATGGCTCAGGACTTCTCGATGCGCCACCCGCTGGTCGACGGGCAGGGGAACTTCGGCTCGGTCGACGGCGATCCGGCAGCGGCCATGCGGTACACAGAGAGCCGGATGGCTCCCATCGCCGAGGAACTGCTTGAGGACATCGAGAAGGACACTGTCGACTTCGAGCCCAACTACGACGACCGCCTGGAGGAGCCCGCCGTTCTCCCCGCTGCCGTCCCGAACCTGCTCGTCAACGGCTCCTCGGGCATCGCCGTCGGGATGAGCACGAACGTGCCGCCGCACAATCTGAGCGAGGTCATCGACGCGGCGGTCCACCTGCTCGAAAACCCGGATGCGACGGTCACGGACCTGATGGAGTTCGTTCCGGGCCCGGACTTCCCGACCGGGGCTACCATCGTGGGCAAGAACGCGATCAAGCAGGCCTACGAGACGGGCCGCGGTCGACTCAGGGTCCGGGCGAACTACGAGATCGAAGAGCGATCAAAGGGCGATCGGATCATCCTCACGGCACTCCCCTACCAGCAGAACAAATCAAAGCTGGTCGAGCGGATCGCGGACATGGTCAACGACGGTGACCTGGAGGGCGTGCGAGACCTCCGGGACGAGTCCGACCGCGACGGGATCCGTGTGGTCATCGAGTTGAAGCGGGGCGCGAACACCGACATCGTCGAGAACCGCCTGCTGGAGAGCGTGCTCGAACGGACCTTCGGCGTCATCAACCTCGCGCTGGTCGATGGCAACCCCGAGGTACTCACGCTGAAGGAGATGCTCGATCACTACCTCGATCACCGTCGGGAGGTCGTCCGCCGGCGCTCGGAACACGACCTCGCGGAGGCCGAGGACCGGGCCCACATTCTGGAAGGCCGGCTTCTCGCCCTGGAGCACGCCGAGGACGTGGTCGAGTTGATCCGGAACTCCGCGGACCGGGACGCCGCCAAAGCCGCACTGCAGGAGGAGTATGACTTCTCGCAGGCCCAGGCCCAGCACGTCGTGCGTATGCAACTCGGGAGCCTGACCTCCCTTGAGCGCAGCGAGATCGAGTCGGAGTACGAGGACGTCAAAGCCCGGATCGAGCGGCTCCAGACGATTCTGGAGGACGAATCGGAACTCCGCGAGGTCATCAAATCCGAACTTCAGGCCCAGAAGGAGACCTACGGCGACGAGCGGCGCACTTCGATCATCGAGGCCGACGGCGAGGTGACCGACGAGGATCTGATCCCCCAGGAGGACGTGCTCATCACGCTCTCCGAGGAGGATTACATCAAGCGGGTCCCGATGGACGAGTTCTCGGCCCAGCACCGGGGTGGGAAGGGGATCATCGGAGCCGACCTCAAAGAAGGGGATCAGGTCGCGACCGCCTTCCCCGCCCGCACCCACGACACCCTGCTCTGTTTCACCGACGCGGGTCAGGTCTATCGACTCAAGGCCTATCAGGTGCCGGAGATGTCCCGGACCGCCCGGGGCACCTCGGCGATCAACCTGCTCGAACTCGACGGGGACGAGGACATCACCGCCGTCGTGGCAACCCGGGACATCGACGAGGACCAGTATCTCACGATGGTCACCCGGGACGGGTACGTCAAACGGACACCCGTCGAGGACTTCGAGAACATCCTCTCGACTGGCATCATCGCCACGCGACTCGAAGACGGCGACGAACTGGTGGACGTGGTGATCACCGACGACGAGTCACAGATCGTCATCGGCACGCGAGGGGGCCGAGCAATCCGCTTCGCGGAGACCGACGTTCGAGCGATGGGGCGAACCGCCCGAGGGGTTCGGGGCATCACCCTCGAGCCGGGAGACGCCGTGGCTGGCGTGACTGCAGTCCAACCTGACGACGACCGATACCTGCTCACCGTCACCGAGAACGGGTACGGTAAGCGCACCCGACTCTCGGAGTACCGGGCCCAGTCCCGGAACGGAAAGGGTCTCATGGACATCAAGACCGGCGACCGCAACGGCCCCGTGGCGACCCTGCGGACGGTTTCGGAGGGCGATCACGTCATCGCCATGAGCGAGGCCGGCCAGATCACCCGGATGCCCGTCGAAGAGATCTCCGCGATCGGGCGCAACACCAAAGGCGTCCTCGTCATGCGAGTCGAACGGACGGACCGCCTGGCCGGCGTCAGCATCTTCCGCCCGATGACGGAGACCGAAGCGTAAGTCGGGGCAGTATGTGACCGAACCCCACACGAGTTCTATTGTTCGTGGGGTCCAACAGCTGAGTAATGGAGTCACTCTCCCCGCTCGTCGAGTCACACGACCTGATCGCGTTCACTGGCAAGGGCGGCGTCGGAAAGACCACGAGTGCCGCCGCAACCGCACTGCACCTGGCCGAACGAGGCGAACGAACCCTGCTGCTCTCGACCGACCGGTCCCCATCGCTGTCGGACATCCTGGGCACTGACGTGGGCGGGGAGGTGACCGCCGTCCCAGGCGTCGAAAACCTCGACGCGATCGAGATGGACTTCGACGCCGTCGCCGAGCGCTGGAAGGAGGCCTACGGCGAGGAGGTGTATGCCGTCGTCTCCTCGTTTATGCCCGTCGATCGCTGGGTAATCGACTACTTCGCCGAGGCACCGGGCATCTCCACGCAATTTGCGCTGAGCTACCTGCTAGAGTTCTACGAGGGCGAGACCTACGACCGGATCGTCTGGGACACCGCCCCCGCGGGGGCTACAATCGGGCTGATCGAACTCGAAGAGAAACTCTACGAGCACCTGGGGACCGCCCCGAAGTTCTACGCCAAACTCCGGGCCGCGATCAGCCGCGACACCAAAGCCGACCCGAGCAAACTTCTCGATGAGTGGCGTGAGTTGGCCCAGGACTGTCTGGCCATGGTGCGTAGCGACCGGACGACGTTCCTCGTCGTGACAAATCCCGAAAAACTGGCGGTCAACGAAACCCAGCGCATCACGGCGGAACTCGAAGATCGGGGCATTGCAGTTGGTGGGATCGTCGCGAACGGCCTCCTCTCAGAATCGCTCTGTGACTGCTCGTTCCATCAGGACCGGGTCGCAATGCAGCGAGAACACCTCGCAGAACTGGAATCAGTCTACGGCCAGGACCCGGGGCTGGTGTCGGTCCCACAGTTCTCGACCGAAGTGGCCGGCGTCGACTCACTTCGCGAGGTCGGGACCCACCTGTTCACCTGAACTGGGTCAGTCCAGATACGGCTCACAGACTCGTTCGATTCCCGCCTCGAAGGAAATGGACGGCTCCCAGCCGGTCGCCTCCTGCATGCGAGTCGCGTCAGCCAGCGTGTCGTGGACGTAGATGTCCTCGGGGATCGGGTTCTCGACGTATTCCGGGGCGACGTCGGTCCCGAGCGCGTCGTTGAGCATCTCGACGACCGTGTCAAAGGAGTGCTGGGTTTCGGTCCCCACGTTGAAGATGCCCGAGAGGTCGTTTTCCGCGGCGCTGATCGTCGCGTCCACCACGTCTTCGACGTGGGTGAAATCCCGAGTCTGAGTGCCATCACCGTAGATCTTCGGCGAATTGCCGTTCGCGATGTCGTCGGCGAACTGCGCGATGATGTTCGCGAACTCGCCTTTATGAGCCTCCGCGCCGCCGGCCATGCCCTGGTAGACCGAGAAGTATCGCAGTCCGGCCATCGTCACGTCGTCGTAGTAGTTGTCGTAGTACTCGGCGTAGCGTTCGCGGGCGAGTTTCGACGCCTCGTAGCCGGTTCGGGCCTCGACGGACATCGATTCGGGGGAGGGTTCGGTCCGGTCGCCGTAGATCGAGGAGGTGGTCGCGTAGACCACCGTCTCGCCGCCGTCCTGGACGAACTGTTCGACGGTGTTCACGAACCCCTCGACGTTGACCCGCGCGCCTCGCTGCGGGTCGTCCTCGTGCATCTGCATCGAGGAGAGGGCCGCCAGATGGAAGAGCACGTCAACGTCGGTCGGGAGGTCGTCTTCCAGCACGCTCCGCTCGCGGAAATCAACCCGATCGGTAAGGTTCTCCGCAGTCCCGAGGAAGAGATCGTCGACGACGATCACTTCGTTGTCCACGGCCAGCGTGTTGGCCAGATTCGACCCGATGAAGCCGGCCCCGCCGGTGACGAGCACGCGTTGTCCCTGCATACCCGGAGCAAGTCGTGTCCCCCGATTAAGACTCCCGGTTTCGGCGGGTCGACCCAGGCCATGGGTTTTATGAAACGAACCGGTCTATCACGATTTAATGTCCTCTATCGAACTGACCGCGAGCCAGAAGACGATTCTCCGGGCGCTCGTCGATCGTTACAGGCAGGAAGAGACGGCGATCAAGGGGGAGACCATCGCCGAGGAGGTCGATCGCAATCCGGGGACGATCCGAAATCAGATGCAGAGCCTGAAGGCCTTGCAGTTAGTCGAGGGGGTCCCGGGCCCGAAAGGCGGCTATCGACCCACGACGAACGCCTTCGAGGCCCTGGAAATCGAACAGATCGACTCGCCGGCCGCAGTGCCCGTGCGTCGGAACGGCGACCCGGTCGAGGACGTGAACGTGCAGAACATCGACCTGACGACGGTTTTCAATCCGGATCTCTGCCGGGCCGAGATCGAGGTTCGGGGCTCGATCAAGGACTTCCACGAGGGCGACAGTGTCGCCGTGGGCCCGACCCCGATCTCGAAGCTCCGGGTCGACGGAACCGTGGACGCCAAAGACGAGGCCAAAAACGTGGTCATCCTCAAGATCGAGGACATGATCGCACCGGCCGAGGACCCGGCTCACTGACTCCCGGTCAGTTGGGGTCGATACTTTTGCGGATACAGCCTGTACAACTTTCATGGCAATCTTCACCCGCCGGAGTACCGTCGATGCGCCCCTCGAAACAGTGTGGGCGTTTCACTCCACGATCGACGGCCTGCTCGAACTCACCCCGGCAGTGGCCAACCTCCAGGTCGAAGCGATTCGTGTTCCGGACAGGGGCGACGTGCTACGTGAGGGATCAGAGATCGACCTCTCGGTGGGTCCCATTCCGGGTGGGCCACGCCAACATTTTACGTCGGTCATTACCCAGCGCGAGGAACTGGCAGCCGAAGCGTACTTCGTGGACGAAATGAAGGCGGGACCGATGGCGACCTGGCGGCACACCCATCGGTTCCGCAGAGTGGGGGATCGGACCCAACTCATCGACCACGTCGAGTACGAAACTGGCTACGGCGACCTGGTAGATCGAGCCCTCAAGCCCGGATTCGCCCTGGCATTTGCCTACCGCCACCGGAAAACCCGCGAGAAACTCGGCGGGGGCGAAACTTAACTGCGAACTGCCCCTGGTTGTAGTTGCATGACAGACGTTATCGTCGCCGGCGGCGGCCCCGCCGGCCTCGGCGCCGCACTCTACACCGCGAAAAACGGCCTCGAAACCGCAGTCTTCGACACCGACGGGACCTGGATGCACAAGGCCCACCTCTTCAACTACCTCGGGATCGAGAGTGTGGATGGCACCGAGTTCATGGACCGGTCACGCGAACAGGTCGAGGGCTTCGGCGCCGACCTCCGCGAGGAGGAGGTGATCGCAGCCGAAGAAACCGACGACGGGTTCGCCGTCGAAACCGACGCTGGCGAGTACGAAGCCGACTATCTGGTGCTCGCAACCGGCACGGACCGAAGCCTCGCGAAGGAACTGGGCTGTGAGTTGACCGACAGAGCGGTCGTCGACGTCGACGTGACCATGGAGACGAGCGTCGAGAACGTCTACGCGACAGGGGCGATGGGCCGAGTCGAGGAGTGGCAGGCCCAGATCGCGGCCGGTGACGGAGTGGCCGCTGCGCTGAACATCCTCTCGACCGAGGAAGGCGAGAAGTTCCACGACTTCGACACGCCCGAAGACGCGGCCTGAGTTAGAGACTCGGATAGGACTGGGTCCGGTCGATGTCGGTCACTTCCTCGACCAGGTCACTCTGATGGCGAACCAGATCCGTCGTCGTGACGATCCCGAGTAGCTCCTCGTCCTCGGTCACGACGACCTTCTTGATGCCGTAGTTCTGCATTTTCTCCACGGCGTCCTGTGGGCGCTTCTCGGGACCGATCGTCACCAGATTCGGGCTCATCGCCCGGGAGACGGGAATGTCTCCGAAGGGACGTTCGGTTCCGCTGCCAGCAGCCAGAACGTCCGTTTCGGTGATGATGCCCACCGGCCGTTCACCGTCCGTAACGAGCACGCTTCCAACCCGGTTTCCGAGCATTTCGCCCACGGCCGCTTCGAGGGTCGCTCCGAGTGGCACCGTCACCAGGTCCGTCGTCATGAGATCCCTGACAGACATACCTTCCCCTACGCAGTCAGGGGATTCAAAACTTGTGCCATCTTCCCACGTTAATTACCCGCACGGATCAGCTCGATCGCTCCGGACAGGGAGGATACGGTCCCGCCCGGGCGGTCCAGGTGAACGAAATCCATCCCAGTCCGCTGCGCGAAAAGCGCATCCGAGGACGTATCGCCGACGTAGACGTACTCGTCCGGGCCAACCCGATCGACGAGGTCCTCGTAGAACGCGGGATCGGGCTTCATCCGTTCGATCGTTTCCAGATCGTCTCCCCGGCCGATCCAGTGGGTCACCACGGCGTCGAGATCGGCTACCGCCACGAACGTCTCGACGATCGGCTCCGGCGAGTTACTGATAATCGAGACCGGGTACTCCTGGGCTAAATTTCGGACCTGCTCGATGTCCGGAAACGGGACGATTTGCCCGGTCTTCAACGCTCGCTCTTTCTCGCGGACGTAGTTGCGGTGCCGGACCGGCCAGAGCTCCTCGGGCGGGACGCCAAGATCGTTGGCAGCCTGCTCGAAATTCCGAAGATTCGGAGGATAAAGTCGCTCTCGTCGCTCCGGCGTCGGCTCGATGTCGAAGGCTCGCAGGGTCTCGTCGAGGGCGCGGTCGAGCCACCCCAGTTCAGCCTGTGAGTCGAGCAAGACGCCATCCATATCGAAGACGACGTGCATACGCCGGGTAGGAGTCCCGGCAGGTTGAGTGCACCGGTCGACTAGTAGCCCTCACCCGCTTGTACCGGGCCGGCAAAGGCACTGTAAAGGACCGCGAAGTAAAGCAGTACGAGCGGGAGGAAGATGGCCAGGACCACAGTCATCATCTTCAGTTGCAGGGTCGAGACGGCGGCTTCGAACACCGTTAGCCCAGTCACCGGATAGATGACCGGGAAGAGGAGGACGGCGACGAGGGCCACCAGCCCGAAGAGCTGTATTCCGGCCGCAAAGAAGGCAGGCCGGTACTGACCCACTCGGAGCAACCAGATGTATGCGACCCCCAGAATCGCCGTGATCGCAACCAGCCCGAGCACCACTGGGTGGGTCACTTTCGTCGCCATGCCCTCGACAGCCACGTAGAGATAGCCGACCGTCGCCACCGCCAGCACGAGGTAGGCGGCCTGGGCGAGTACCCCGTACCGGGTCACGGTCTCATCGAGGCCGGCCGCCGTCTTCATGCCCAGGAAGCCGGCCCCCTGAGCAGTCGAGATAGCGACCAGCGCGAGACCGACCACGATACCCGGGACCGAAATGATCCCGGATGCACCCACGAGCCAGTTCGCGGCGAACATTCCCAGGAAGAACGGGGCGAGCGTGCTCCCGAGAATGAACGTGCTACTCCAGAGCCGTCGCCAGCCAGCGTCCTCGCGTTGCTCCAGGAACTCGGGGGAGACCCCCCGGATGATGAGCGCACCGAGGATGGCGAACATCAGCAGGTAGTAGCCGCTGAACAGGCCGCCGTAGACGTCCGGGAAGACGGCAAAGAGCGCCCCACCGAAGACGACGAGCCAGACTTCGGCTCCGTCCCAGAGTGGGGCCAGCGCGGTCAAGATCGTCTCTTTGGTCTCGTGGTCGTCCACCAGCCCGTAGAGGACGCCCATGCCGAAGTTCGTCCCGTCGAGCCAGAGAAACATGGCAAGTGTCAGGAACAGGGCCACGAACCAGAGCTCGATTAGTGGAATCCCGAACCAGCTCGGGCCAGCTTGCAGGGGCATCATTCAGCGACCACCTCCTCGGTCGATTCTTTCGGCCCACGGATCACCAGCCGGCGGACGAGATACGCCCAGATGGCCAGGAGGGCCGTGTAGGCCCCCACGAAGCCAAGCAGCGTCAGGAGTGCCTCGCCACCAGTCAAGTTCTGTGAGACACCCTCGGCGACCGTGAGGACTTCCTGAATAGCCCAGGGTTGGCGGCCCACCTCGGTTACCATCCACCCGAATTCGATCGCCAACAGGCCAAGCGGGATGGACAGCATGAGCGCGCCGCTCAGATACTTGTCTTTGAGAAGCCGTCCCTGGTACCACCGGAACCCGGCCCAGAGCGAGAGGAGGATGAACCACATCCCCAGCCCGACCATCGCGCGGAAGGACCAGAAGACGACGGCGACCGGCGGCTCACCCTCGACGCCCTGCAGGCTCTCCATGTCGTCCAAGCCTTGGATGGTGGCGCCAGGATCACCCCCGCTCGCGAGGAAGGACGCACCACCGGGGATTCCGATCGCAAAGAGATCCCGGGCACTCGGGTCAGTGAAGCCCTCGAGGCTGGTCGGAATCGCAAAGAGGTATTCCGGCACGTTCGAGTCGGTCTCGTAGACCGCCTCCATCGCCGCGAACTTCTGGGGCTGGGTCTCGTAGACGTGCCGGCCGTAGGAGTCGCCCTGAATCGCCATGAACGGCGCCGTCAGGAGCATCGCGACGATGGCGAGTTTCAGACTCGTCTTCCAGAACCGACGCCGAGTTTCGGTCGTCGTGAGCTTGTACATCGCGATCCCGGCCATGAAGAGCGCTGCGGCCAGCACGGCCGAGGCCTGCATGTGCGTGAACATGAAGAAGAACCGCGGATTGAGATAGGCCGCGATCGGATCGACGATCACCGCCACCTCCTGGCCGGCACGCATCCCCATTTCGTAGCCACGTGGGAGGTGCATCCAGGAGTTCGCGATGAGAATCCAGACTGCAGAGAGCCAGGAGCCAAGCGCAACCAGGAACGCGGAAAGGAAGTAGAGCCGGTCGCTCACCCGTTCACGGCCAAAGAGCAGTATACCAAGGAACGTCGATTCGAGCATGAAGGCCATCAGACCCTCGGTCGCCAGCGGCCCGCCGAAGATGCCACCGACGGCGGAGGCATAGGCCGCAAAGTTCGTCCCGAACTCGAATTCGAGAACGATGCCAGTCACGGTGCCGATGACGAAGGTCAGGGCGAAGATCTTCACCCAGAACCGTCGCAACGACACCCACGGTTCGCCCGCCCCGCGGATCTCTTTCCAGGTGAAATACACCAGGAAGGGGGCCAAACCCATCGAGATGGCGGGGAAGATGATGTGTATGGCCGTCGTCCACGCGAACTGGAGACGGCTCAGGATTACGGGGTCTAACATGTGTTTTTGAGGTTGCCTACGTATCGAGTCGTTCTCTCGTCACCCACATATTGTCTTCGCAAGGGGTCATGAGTTGCCGGACTATCCATCGACACCTTGCAGTTCACCCACTATAATTTCCGTGGATGATTCCAACCGGCAGAAAAGAAACACCCTCTGTTCGGCCGGCCGCTACGGCACCGGCCCCTGAAATCAAATACCCACGTAAACCACGTTCTGAACAAAATATCCCCCAAATAATGGGTCACTTACCGAAAATATAGCCGTCAACCCGTAATTTGGTTGCCCGAGTGCGACGGGAGTCCCGCGAGGCGGGCGGCGAAGCCGCCAGCTGGGCGAACGGCGTCGCCGTGAGCCAGCGAGAGGGACTACGTCGCGGCCGCGATGTGTTTCGAAGAAACCGGAGCGGGCGCGACGGGATTCGAACCACCTGAAGACTCGCGTTGCTCGTCTTCCGTAATTCGAATCCCGCGTGCCGGTTCGCTCGTTTTACTCGCTGCACGGGCGCGACGGGAGTCCCGCGAGGAACGAGAGGGACTACGTCGCGACCGCGACGTGTTTCGAAGAAACCGGAGCGGGCGCGACGGGATTCGAACCCGCGATCTAGAGGTTAGGAACCTCTCGCCGTATCCTCTTGGCCACGCGCCCCGAAAACCGGTTCGGGCGGGCGGGGAAAAACGGTTACTCTTCGGTCCGCTCTGACTCGGTCTCGGACTCGCTCTCCGCGACGGCGCGGTCGGACTCCTCGGGCCCTTCTTTGATCTCTTCGAGTTCCTGTTCGATCTCCTCGCGACCGCGCTGGAATTCACCCATGGCCTGCCCCGTCGACCGGGCCAGCTTGGGGATCTTGTTCGCCCCGAACAGGAGGACGGCGATCAACAGAATGATGGCCAGCTCCATCCCGCCTGCTGGGAGCCCGAATGCGGGTAACACCTCGATTGTCATTACAAAGTTGTAACTCAGTAGCGATTATAGGCTTTATGCTCCGACCCGGTACTCCCAGTCACTGGGAACTATCTATCGGGCCGGCGTCGGGGCCTGTATGAGCAACGGCACGCTCCCCTACGATCCCGAAGCCGATCACTCGTTCCCGGACGAGCGACTCAACGAGATCCTGGGGGACGTCCTCGACGATCCCGAGGTCCAGGCGTACCTCGAAGCACAGAACGTCAACCCGGTTACCCGGAAGGGCTACAACGACCACGGGGAGAAACACATCGAGATCGTCCGGAACCGGGCCCTCCAGCTCTACGAGCTACTCAAGCGAGCCACCGTCCCGTTCAACGGGGCGACTGACCAGGGTCTCCAGGAGGCCGACGAACCCGTCATCGTCGCGCTCGCCGCAACGCTCCACGACATCGGGCACGTCGTCCACCGGGACGATCACACCTACTACTCGATCATCATCGCTGCGGACCTCCTCGATCGACTCCTCGAGCCGTATTACGACATCGGCGAGCGAGTCCGAATGAAAGGCGAGATCCTCCATGCGATCCTCTGTCACCACTCGGCAGAGGAGCCCCTGACGACCGAGGCGGGAGTGATCCGGGTCGCAGACGCCCTGGACATGGAGCGCGGTCGCTCACGCATCCCCTACGAACGGGGTGGGCGCGGGATCAACACCATCTCCAGCCAGGCCATCGACCGGGTCGAACTCCTGGAGGGAGACACCAAGCCGGTGCTCGTCGAGATCACGATGCGAAACGCGGCCGGCGTCTACCAGGTCGACGGGCTGCTCAAGAACAAACTCGAAGGATCGGGACTGGAAGAACTGGTCAGGATCGTCGCGGTGAACACCACTGGCGGCGACGATCGCCTCGTCGAACGGATCGAGCTCTAGTCAGTCCAAAAACGCCGACAGCGAGGACTCGGTCCGGGGCCGTGTCTCGGAGATCCGCAGCGCGTACACTCCCTGCAAGTCGGTCGACCTGGCCCAGTCCCGGAGTTGTCCCTCCCGTTCGGGATCGAGTGCCAGAGCCTGTTGATCCTCGCCCACTCGACTGACGCCCACAAAGCCTTCGGCCAGTTCCTCGACGAACCGCCCCAACGAGCGCCCGTAGAGGTATTGCTCGATCGACTGACTACTGATCGGTTCGGAGAGTGCCAGCAGACTCTGGGCTGGAATCGCTCGGGTCCCCGCATCGTCCACGACCAGCAGAAAGGCCGCCGACGTCCGCTCGGTGAGGGACGCCATCCGATCCCGTATCGGACCCGGCTCACTAGCGGCGCTCTCGGCCGGAATCTGTGAGGTATGGACGACCGTCGCGAGAACCACGTTCGTTGCCTCGTAGCTGGGGAGGTCGACGTGCACGGAGAAGCCGAGATCGAGCCCGATCGGGTCCGTCCCCGGTGACGAATCGTCGGTCACGCGAACCCCTCGTGCCTCGAACTCGGCTCGGTCGAGACTGAGGCCCGCGGTCTCACGAGCCATCTGACGCAGGAGTTCCTCGCTGACCCGGACCCCCACTCGAGCCGCCGAATCGCTCAGGCCGCCTCGGTGGGCCGAGGTTACGTCCGCTGCGTCTGCCACCTCTCGGCCGGCGGTTTCGACGGCCGATCCAAGCGCGTTTACGAACCGATACGCCCGCATGTCACGCTGTCGAACGGGGACGGCCTTGAAGGATGCGGTCGGGCGGACGGATTTGGGGTCTGCAGGGAAGAATATGGCAGACCCGTGCTGCAGCGGTTGGAGTCACACCCAATTCAACAGCCGCTTGCGGTCTTTTCCCCAAGTTTTTGCGAGGGGCTGCGCAGCAGCCCCTCGGAAAAAGTGGCTCGCCTTCGAGGGACTCAGACCGTTCGTCCCTCGCTATGCGCCGGCCGGGATTCGAACCCGATGGCGAGACTCACGGTGTTCGTCTCGCGTGATTCGAATCCGGCCTGCTCGTTCGCTCGTAAAACTCGCTCACTGCGCCGGCCGGGATTCGAACCCGGGCCATGAGCTTGGAAGGCTCAGGTCCTACCGCTAGACCACCGGCGCGCAGTCGGGTCTATGGAGCCCCGGAATAAGGACGTTTTCATCTGGATCCCCCGACCCGGGCATAGCAATTCCCCTTCGAAACCCACTCACGCTCCAATTCGAGGTCACTGGCCCAGACATCCGCCACGAACTCCTCGCGGTCGTAGATGTGATAGTATCGAGGCACGGTCTCGCCGTCGGGCAGCGTCCAGTCGATAGTCGTATCGAAGCCCGTCTCCCGGTCGAAACGATCGTGGGCCGTACACCAGCTGCTGACCAGGCCGACACCGCCCGGTCGAAGCACCCGTGCCAACTCGTCCAAGCTCTCGATGCGGGCGTCCTGCTCCCGCAGATGATGGATCGCCGCGATGTAGACGGCCACGTCGACCGTCGAGTGCCTGAGTGGCACAGTCGTCGCCGTCCCCTGGAGAAACGTTGCCTCGATCCCCGACTCGGTGACACGCGACCGGGCTTCTTCGAGGAGCGAGCGGCTCAAATCCAATCCGATCGGGGTCTCGACCACCGACGCCATGGCCTCCGTATGGCGACCGTTGCCACAGCCCACATCCAAACCCACAGTCCCCGAGACGGTGTCGAGAAAGTCCGTTACGTCGGTCCAGGGGTACTGGCGAGTCTGTGAGAAGTGTAACCCGATTCGGTCGTAGACCTCCCGGATCGGCGGGGATTCGTCGGTCATGCGAACACCAGGAAAACCACGTAGGCGATGGCGAGCATCGCCGTCGCGTGTTTGGCACCCGCCGCGAGGCGGCCGTCGCTCATCTGCCCGGCCACGAAGCCGGAGACGTAGCCCTGGATGATCCCGGCGTGGAAGAAGACCAGCCCGTAGGCCTCTTTTTTCGCGGGCGTCAACTCACCCAGACTGCCACCGAAGCCGACGCCACCGGCCGCGCCACCGGTCTCAAGTCCCGTCGGGATGCTGGGGATGAACACCTGATCCAGGGCGAGGACGATCCCCAGGAAGACGAAAAAGGCCACGTAGATAACGACCACGTAGGTCAACAGTTCGTTGTGCCGATCACGTTCCAGTCTGCGGGCCGACTTCGCCTCGTCGGCGGCGATTCGCAAGACCGGACCGATGTCGTTCGTCGCGCCCATCGCGTTCGTGGTGAGGGTTACGACCCTGGTGATCGCCGGGGTCTGTACCCGCGCCTGGAAGCGACGAAGGGCCCGCTCCATGGGCGCGCCGGTCTGTACGTCGGCCCAGGTTCGTTGCATCTCCGTCGACAGCGCGCCCAGATCGGACCGGGCGACTCGACCGAAACTCTCGACCAGCGACATCCCCGCCTCGTTCGTCGCCGCGAGCCGATCGAGGAAGTCCGGGATCGCGGCCTCGATCCGTTTGACCCGCCGGTGACCGATCTCGTAGGTAATCGCGTAGGTACCAGTCACGAACAGCGTGGCCCGGATCAACGGATCATCGAGCGCACTCGGCGTGAGCGTTCCGGTCGAGAGCGCCGGCCACCAGCCGCCGATGACCCAGAGGAGAGCGATCGGGACGGTCACCCAGAGAATCGCCGCGGGACGCTCGGTCAAGAGACGGCGGGGATTCATGAGCGAGCGGAGGATCGGTCTGATCTGTCGGGCGATCGAGAGGCGATCGCGGTTTTTCGTCTCGGTCTCGTCGGCCGGGGCCGTCGCGGACTCCACCGGCACGTCCGGGAACTGCAGTTCAGTGGCCCCACTGGTGTCATCCGCGTCCGCATCCACGAGGTCCTCCGTGATGGTATCCAGATAGACGATAAAGCCGATATTCGCCAGTCCGAGGACGAGATAAACGAGCGCGTGGAGGAAGGTCAGTGTCCCACCCAGAAGCAGGCCGACCACGACCAGAATGGTGATGAGAAAGAGCATGCCGGCGACGAACACGGTCACGTACGCCTCGGCGAGCACTCCCAGAAGTTCGATGAACCGTTCCTGCTGGGCGGACTCCTCCTCGCGGAAGTACTCGTACTGCTCCTGAAGAAACCCCGTTAGCGAGCCACCGCTTCGGAGTACACTCGCCAGGTTCTCGGCGAACTCCGAGAGTTCGTCACTCGGCGTCCGCTTGTTGGTCCGCTCGACACCCGTGATGAGGTCCGCACCGAGGAGATCAATATCCTTGACCGTCACCGCGAACTCCCGGGCAGTCTCGCCGTAGACCGTGGCATGATTGCTCAAGGTCCGGAGGACCTGGGTGAACGGCATCCCACTCCGGGAGAGGGCAAAGAGGAAGGCGACGTTCCGCTTCAGCGTCGAGTCGATCCGCCGGGCACGCTCACCGGCCTCGTACTGGGGGAGATACCACCGAAGCCGGTAGGTACCAAAAGCTCCGATCACCCCGAGAGTCGCACTGCTTCCCAGGAGGAGCCCGAAAAGCCCGACAATCCCCATTTCGGCAGGCGGGGTCTGAAGCAGGCCGGACAGCCAGGGGAGCAGAGAGGGGAGTCCGAGAGCGACGAGGGCCTCCCGTGTCCCAAGGAACCCATAGACCCCAGCGACGCTCCCGAGCAGTGCCGCGATGGTCGCGTAGAGGAACGTCTTGGCCGCGTAGGCCCGATAGGTCGCGGGCCGGTGGGCAGCAGCGAGGAGCCCAACCTGCCGGGTGTTCGCGGCCCGACGCTCCCCAACGTACTCACCGAAGGTTGCCAGGGCGACTCGCGTGACCACCCGGTCGAGACGGGACGAAACCGGGACCAGCGCGAGCCCCACCAGCAGAACCGCGATCAGTCCCAGGGGAAGCAGTTCCAGCACCGAGATCACCCCTGCGTGCTGTCAGTGGCGTGGCCGTCTGCCAATTCGGTGTCGCCGACCGACGTCTCGAGTTGTGCCTCGATCCGGTCCATCACGGTGTCCCGATCGGCGTAGTAATCGTTGATCACGGCAGTGAAGCGACGGTAGTCCCGAACGTCCTGTTCCAGCAGATACTGGAGGACTCGCTTTCGATTCCGGAACTCCAGCAACAGTTCCGAGCGCGACCAGCCCCGATCCTGGCGGATCTCCTCGAGAACGATACTGTCGAACTGGTTGAAGGAGTCGGTCTCGGGGTCGTACTCGAAGGCCATCGAGTAGTCCAGATCGCCGGTCCGCTGGTCGATGCCCTCGATCTCCGCGATGGTGTTGGTCCGCCGGACCCGCTGTTCGCCCACGTAGGTCAGAGTCTGGACGGACAGGACATCCAAGGACTGGATCATCGCCCGGGGGACGTTGATCGGTTCGTTCTCCAGGCGATTGATCACCGTCTGGACGCTGTCCGCGTGCATCGTCGAGAAGGTGGTATGACCGGTGTTCATCGCCTGGAAGAGGGTCATCGCCTCCCGCCCCCGGACCTCGCCGACGACGATGTACTCGGGACGGTGGCGCAGCGAACTGCGCAACAGGTCGTACATCGAGATGTCCTCGCCCTCGCCCAGGCTCTCCCGGGTCACGGAGGAGAGCCAGTTATCGTGATGCAGCGTGAGTTCCCGGGTGTCCTCGATCGTCACCACCTTCGCGTTCGGCGGGACGAACATCGAGACCGCGTTCATCGAGGTGGTCTTCCCGGAGGCAGTGCCGCCGGCGAAGATCAGGGACTTGTTGCTCTCGATGGCCAGCCAGAGGTAGGCCATCTGGTCCAGGCTGAAGGTGTCATACTCGATCAGCGTGGCTGGCGTGAACGGCTCCTCGGCGTACTTGCGGATCGTAAACGCCGACCCGCGAGGTGTGACTTCCCGACCGAGCGCGAGTTCCCCGCGGCTGCCATCCGCAAGCGTGGCATTGGTGATGGGGTCGCCGATCGAGATGTGCTGGCCGGAGTTCTGGGCCAGTCGGACGACGAAGTCGTCCAGTTCCGCCTCGCCGAACGAGCGGTTGGTCTGAATATCGGTGTAGGTATCGTGATAGACGAAAAGCGGCAGGTCATAGCCGTCACAGGAAATGTCCTCGATGTGGGGGTCCTTCATGAGGGGGTCGAGCTTGTCAAAGCCCTCGAAGGACCGGTAGAGGTAGTAAAACAGGCGGTAGATCGTGTTCGTGTCCACCTCGACGCCGTACTGCCCGAGGAGTTCGAGGAGGTGTTCGGTGATGACTGCCTCGGCGTCTTCCGGATCGTACTCCGCGCGGAAGATCAGCGACTCGCGGCTGTCCGTGAAGACCTGTTCGAGAAGTTCGTGTTCGAACTCGGTGAGGGTCGGCTCCACGACGAGATACCGATACTCGTTTTCTGCCGCGTTATGGGCGATCACCACGAACGCGAAGGGCGCGTTCACCCAGTAGCGGTCGACTTCCTCGAAGTCCTCGAGCCCAGCGAATTGAACGAGCGGCCCGTCTCGAGCCGGATCGTAGGGGTCGACATCGAGTGCCGAGCCGCGGAGGACCGCCGCGATCTGCGAGAGTCGATAGCGAATCGACCCGACGGCAGTGTCCGACTGGGCTGTGTTCCGGGACATCGATCTGTACGACCACTCTCGAAGGGGGTCTGCTTAAATCCCCACACACCCACCTCGACCGCCGTCACGTTCTTTTCGGAGGAACCCGAACTATCAACTGATGGAACGGGAGGACTTCACGCTGGAGACCCGCTATGTCGAGACCGATTCGGGAGGTGAGACCCAGCCCCTCCCGACACTCCGACTCCGGTATGACGGGCCACAGGCGGAGCTCAAGTCGGCTCTGGAAGGGGCTGACGGATCGATTCTCCAGGCCACGGACATCGACGTGAGCGTCCGGCTACAGGGTGAGATAGACGAGCGGAACCCGGACGGCGTGGTCGCGGTCAGCGACCGACTAACAGGCGATTTCGTGTGTGAGTTCAACGCCCAGGGGCGGGAGGTCTTCGAGTTCCTCGCGGCGGCCAAGCGACGGGCCGAGAGTGTCGAGGGGACGCCCAAATACCGCATTCAACTGTGTGCGGGCGAGACACCCGTCCAGACCTACGAAACCGACACGTTCCTCGTGTACACGAGCGACGGAACCCTCAGGGAATCGGAGAGTCTCATCCCGGCAGGTGTTGAATTGTAGCACACCGGTTTCGACACTATATACTGTCCTCGACGGCAAGCGATGCCCATGGACCTCTTCGGAACGGCGGGCATTCGGGGCCGAGTCGCCGACGAAGTGACACCGGAGCTCGCGCTTCAGGTCGGACAGGCCGTCGGAAAACCGGACCGGAAGTTCGTGGTGGGCCGTGACGGGCGTGTGACCGGCGAGACGCTGGTCGCGGCACTCCGCGCGGGCTTACAGAGCGCTGGGGCGAGTGTGCGCACGGTCGGCATCGTGCCGACACCCACCCTCGCGTTCGCCTCGCAGGGCCGGTATGGGATCCAGGTGACTGCCTCGCACAACCCGCCGGCGGACAACGGAATCAAGCTGTTCGAGGACGGGACCGAGTTCGATCGCCAGGCCGAGCAGGCGGTCTCGGATCGGGTGGCCGATGGCTCTGAGCAGGCCCCCTGGGACCAGTGGGGCGGGACCGAGCGGGTCGACGCCCTCGACGCGTACCAGGAGACAGTCACCGAGTACGTCCGTGGACAGAGACTCCCCGAATCCCATCCGGTCGACGCTGGAGCCGAGATGGATTCGGAAACGCCGCTTGCGGGGACGACCATCGCCGTGGACTGTGGCAACGGAATGGGAGCACTCGGAACGCCACAGCTCCTCGAAGTCCTCGGTGCGAACGTCGTCACGATCAACGGCACCGTCGACGGCCACTTCCCCGGCCGGCCGAGCAAACCCACTCCGGAGACGTTGAGCGAGTTTCGGGACTTCGTTGCCGGCCACCGTTCGGAATTCGGGATCGCTCACGACGGCGACGCCGACCGGGTGGTCCTGGTCGACGGCGACGGCGAAGTCGTCCACGAGGACACGGTCGTCGCCATCTTGGCGGAGTACTACGTCCGGACGAGCGGGGTTGCGGACCCAATCGTCGTCACGACGCCGAACGCATCAGGGCGCATCGACCAGCGGGTCGAAGCCGCCGGGGGGACAATAGAGCGAGTGCGACTCGGTGCGCTCCACGAGGGTATCGCCGCGGCGTCGGGCACGGTCGTGTTCGCGGCCGAGCCCTGGAAGCACATCCATCCCCGACTTGGCCGGTGGATCGACGGCATCGCGAGTGCCGGCCTGCTCTCGGTGCTGATCACCGAAGCCGGTGGCCTCGAAGCGCTTCGCGAGCCGGTGGCAGAACGCCCTTATCGAAAGGTGAGTGTGCCCTGTGCAGAAGACGCGAAGGAGCCGGCGATGGAACAACTCGAAACCACGCTGCCGGAGGCCTTCCCGGCGGCGACGGTCTCGACGGAATACGGCGTGCGACTCGCCTTCGAGGACGGGTCCTGGACGCTGGTCAGGCCGAGTGGAACCGAACCCTACATTCGACTGTACGCCGAGAGCGACGAGGTCGATGACCTCGTGACGGCAGTCCGGTCCACGATTGAAACGGCCATATCGAACGTGTCCGAGTGACACAGGCCCCACAGACAGGGATCTGAACGAGTATTCGACGCCTTTATTTTCGCCGCCGCTTCGGGTATGTGATATGGGTACCTTCGATCGGCGGACGTTTCTCAAGGTGGCCGGTGGCATCGGTGCAACATCCCTGACTGCGCTCGCCGGGTGTTCCGGCGGGGGCGAGACTGACGGGACGACGACTGACGGAGACGGTGGCTCCGGTGACGACGTCACCAACGTCGGGATGGTATACGCCACGGGTGGCCTGGGCGACGGGTCGTTCAACGACCAGGCCCAGTCCGGCATCATGGATGCCACCGAGGACTTCAACGTGGAGTACAACGAGTCCCAGCCGGAGAACACCACCGACTTCTCCTCACATCAGGAGCAGTTCGCCCAGTCGACCGACCCGAACTACGATCTGGTCGCCTCGATCGGCTATCTCCAGGCTGATTCGCTGGCCGACACGGCCGCGAACTACCCCGACCAGCAGTTCATGATCGTCGACGAGACCGTCGACGCAGACAACGTCGCCTCCTATGTCTTCCGGGAGCACGAGGGTTCCTACCTGGTCGGTCAGCTGGCCGGCCTGCTGACTACCCGTGAGTTCAGCGCCGGGGGCGGCGAAACCAAGCCCGACGAGAAGGTCGTCGGCTTCGTGGGCGGTGTCGAGGGCGGCCTCATCGGCAAGTTCGAGGCTGGCTTCACCGCCGGTGTCAAGTCGATCGACAGCGAGATCGAGGTCAAATCCGGGTACGCGGGCTCCTTCACGGACCCCTCGACCGGCACCGAGATCGCGGACGACATGTACAGCGGCGGCGCGGACATCGTCTATCACGCCGCCGGAAACACCGGGACGGGCGTGTTTGAGTCCGCCCAGAGCAACGGCCGCTTTGCGATCGGCGTCGACCGTGACCAGTCGATCACGAAGGACGGCTACGCGGACGTGATCCTCGCGAGCATGGTCAAGCGGGTTGACACGGCCGTCTACACCGCCGTCGAGTCGGTCGTCAACGACGCCTTCGAAGCCGGCACGAACACCCTGGGCCTGGACGACGACGGTGTCGCCACGGTCTACGGCGACCAGATCGGCTCCGAGATCCCCCAGGAGATCAAAGACCAGGTCAGTTCGAGCCGAGAAGAGATCATGGCCGGGGACATCGAGGTCCCGACCGATCCCGAGAACGTCTGAGCAAGGCAGACAATGGAGCCAGCCGTCCGGTTGTCGGGGATCACCAAGCGGTTTCCCGGGGTCCTCGCGAACGACGACGTCGACCTCTCGGTCGAACGCGGGTCGGTACACGCCCTCCTCGGCGAGAACGGGGCCGGCAAGACGACGCTGATGAACATCCTCTACGGTCTCTACGAGCCCACCGACGGGATTGTCACCGTGGGCGGGGAAGAGCGGGACTTCGACTCGCCCCGCGAGGCCATCGACGCGGGCGTCGGGATGATTCATCAGCACTTCATGCTCGTCGACCCGATGACGGTGACCGAGAATATCGTGCTGGGCAACGAACCCCGGAAGTGGGGCGGACTCCTCGTCGATCGGGACCAGGCTCGCCAGGAGGTCCGTGAGCTGAGCGACCGGTACGGCTTCGACGTCGATCCCGACGCGACGATCGAGGAGATCAGCGTGGGGGTCAGACAACGTGTCGAGATCCTCAAGGCCCTCTACCGGGGTGCGGAAGTGCTGATCATGGACGAACCGACGGCGGTCCTGACCCCACAGGAGGTCGAGGACCTCTTTGCGGTCTTCGAGGAGTTGACCGAGCAGGGCAAGACGATCATCTTCATCACGCACAAGCTCGGCGAGGCCATGGAGGCCGCCGACGAGATCACGGTCCTGCGAGACGGGCAGAACGTCGGAACCGTCGAGGCCGACAATGCGGACCGCGAATCCCTGGCCAGAATGATGGTCGGACGGGAAGTCCTCATGGAGGTCGAAAAGCAGGCTGCGAACCCAGGCCCACCGGTCCTGGAGGTGTCAAACCTCGATGTCGAGAACGACCGGGGCGTCCCCGCCGTGCAGGACCTCTCCCTCGCCGTTCGCGAGGGCGAGATCCTCGGTATTGCCGGCGTGGATGGGAATGGCCAGGCCGAACTGGTCGAGGCGATCAGCGGGCTCCGGACGGCGGAATCCGGAACCATCCAGCTTTCGGGTGCGGACATCACCGACGACAGCCGGCTCGAACGCATCGACGCCGGGATGGCCTACATTCCCGAGGACCGCCAGGAACGGGGCCTCGTGATGGACTTTCAGCTCGTCGAGAACGGGATTCTGGGGAGCCAGCACTCCGGCCGCTTCGGCCCCGGGCCCCGCCTCAACTGGAACACTGCCAGGAGCCACGCCGAAGACATCGTCGAGGAGTTCGACGTGCGTCCGGGACAGACGGACGTAACAGCAGTGTCACTCTCCGGCGGGAACCAGCAGAAGTTCATCGTGGGCCGGGAGTTCAAGCGCGACCCACGGCTGATGCTCGCGACCCACCCGACCCGGGGCGTGGACGTGGGCTCGACCGAATACATCCACGACCGACTCATCGACCTGCGAGCGGACGGGACGGGCGTGCTTCTGGTCTCCTCGAAACTGGACGAGGTACAGGCGCTCTCGGATCGGCTCGCAGTGATGTACGAGGGAGAACTCGTCGCCGTGGTCGATCCGGATGCCGTCACCGACGAGGAACTGGGGCTGCTCATGGCCGGCGAACGACCCACTGACTTCGAGGCCGCCGATCGATCGGTGGACGTGGAGGGGAGTGTATGACCCTCCGCGATCGCGTCTACGATCTTCTTGATCGCCTGACCCGAGCCTCGGGATTCGAGCGGGTGCTCATCAGCCTGGCGGCACTCACACTGTCGATGATCGTCGGCACCGGACTGATCCTCTTTGCCGGGCTCCTCGCGGAGTGTTCGAGCCCGGCGATGCGCCTGTTCGGACTGAGTTTCTGTTATGATCCGCTTGCGGTCTTCGACAAGCTCTTTTTGGGTGCGTTCGGCGATCCGATCAACCCGGCGTTCAAGCCGCTCCAGGGCGAGTTCGCTTCGATTATCCGCCCCGGCTTTGACCCGCTGAACGGGCAACTGGCGACGACCCTCTCCGAGACGACGATCCTCATCTTCGCGGGAGTGGCAGTCGCCATCGCGTTCCGGGCCGGCATCTTCAACATTGGAGCCCAGGGGCAACTCGTTGCGGGTGCGCTGGCGACGGCACTGGCGCTCCTGCCGATCGCACCCCACGTGACGGGGGCGGTCGGCACGCTCCTGCTCCTGATCGTGGGACTTCTCGTCGGCGCACTCGCTGGCGGGGCCTTCGCGGCGATTCCGGGGGCGTTGCTGGCCTACTTCGAGGCCAACGAGGTCATCACGACGATCATGTTGAACTTCGTCGCCACCTCGACGGCGCTGTACCTCGTTGCAAACCACTTCAAGGACCCCGAAAGTTTCGCGAACCAGACCGTCGCGCTTCCGGACCACGCCCTTTTCCCGAGTGTGATCTTCGAGGCCCGAGACGACTTTTCGATTCTGGCGTTGCTCTTCGGCATCGCGATGCTCCTCGGGATCTGGTATCTGCTCAATCACACCGCGATCGGCTATGACATCCGCACGAGCGGGATTCAGCCCGACGCAGCGGAGTACGGCGGGGTCAACGCCGAGCGGACGATCCTCACGGGGATGACCCTCTCGGGCGCGCTGGCCGGGATCGGTGGGGCCGTCTACGTCCTGATGATGCTCGGGAACTTCCAGGTGGGGGTCCCGGACTACGGGTTCGACGGCATCACCGTCTCGATTCTCGCCGGGAACAACCCACTGGGGGTTGGCTTTGCTGGCCTGCTCTTTGGCGTGCTCAAGAGCGGGTCGGTGGTCGTCGACGTCGGGACGGACGTCCCGCCCCAACTCGTCGGGGTGTTGCGGGGGTTGATCATCCTCTTCGTCGCCATGCCGGAGTTCTTCCGCATGATCGGCAAGCGCGTGGTGCCAGCCGATCGACACGACCCACGGGGTGAGCAAGAATGACTGCGTTGACCATCTCGACGCTCATGGATCGGATTCGATCGCTCGGCGTCCGCGGGAGCGTCGCAGTCGTGACGTTGTTCCTGCTCGCGGTGATCGGAATCATCGGGGTGTTCCACCCCGAGTCGAACCTCGGACAGCTATTCGACATCCTCACGTCGGCGGACACGCTCTCCTCGGCGCTGCGGCTCTCCGTCCCGATTGCCTTCGCTGCACTCGGTGGCATCTTTGCGGAGAAAAGTGGAGTCATCAACATCGGCCTGGAGGGGCTGCTCATCATCGCCGCCTTCTTCGGGGTGTATGCCACCGAGGTCACCGGGAGCGTCTGGATCGGCATGGGCGCGGGCGTCCTCTCCTCAACGCTTCTCGCGGCCCTTTTCGGCGTGGTCTGTATCGAATTCCGGGCCGACCAGATCATCGCGGGGCTGGCCGTCTGGCTCATCGCGCTGGGACTGGCGCCGTTCCTCTCACAGGTGATCTACAACGGGCCGAACACGGTGAGCGTGAAATCCCTGGAGACGATCACGATTCCCTACCTGTCGGAGATTCCCTTCTTCGGGGCACTCTTCGACGCCTCGCCGGTCGTCTACCTGATGTTCGTCGCGGTCGCGGCCTCCTGGTACACGCTCAACCGGACGTCCTTCGGCCGGTGGGTCATCGCGAGCGGGGAAAACCCCAAGGCCCTCGATACCGCCGGCGTGAGCGTCCGTCGGGTTCGCTATGCCGCCGTGCTGCTCTCGGGCGTGCTCAGCGGCATCGGCGGGGCGGCACTCTCCCTGTCGCTGGGCCAGTTCATCGGCAACGGCGCGACGATGGTCAACGGCAAGGGCTTCATCGCCATCGTGGCCTACCTGTTCGGCAACTACAACCCGGTCGGAGCGATGCTGTCGACGCTGCTCTTTGCCGGCCTCGAAGCCGTGCAGATCGCCCTGCAGGTCGGCAACGTCTTCGCGATCCCACAGTCCCTGGTCCGCACGATCCCGTATCTCACGGTCGTCATCGTGCTGGCGCTGGTCGGGAATACAAGGGTGCCCGAAGCCGCCGGGGACTACTACGAGTCCGGCGAAGAGTAGTTGGCGGGGTTGGGGACCGATTCAACGACTCCCTTCTCACCGGCCAGGAGTAGTTCGACGGCAAAGACGGAACCCGCTGGATCGTTGTCCTCGACCCGGACCGCACCGCCGTACCGAGTGACCAGGTGCTGGACCAGAAAGAGGCCAAGCCCCGTCCCGGCACTGTCGAGTCCTTTTTCCCCTTTTCCAAAAATTTCGTCTTTCTGTTCGTCGGCTATCCCCGGGCCGTTGTCCGCAATCCTGACGACGACCCGCTTCGCATGCGGCTCCACAGACACCGTGATTTCCGGGATGTCCTTGTCGTTGTGCTGGACCGCATTCGTGAGGAGATTGCGGAACACCGAGTGTAGCATCTGGTTGGCCTGGACCTGGAGAGATGGCAGCGAGCCGTCGACGGTCACCTTTGCGTCCGGAAACTCGGAGTCGGCCCTGTCGAGTTCGCGCTCGAGTGTGGCTCGGAGGTCGACCTGATTCGGTTGCGATGTCTTCTCCTGTGAGAGCATCACATCGGCCATATCTCGTGCGGTCTTGGTCAGCTCAATCGCGTGATTGGCACTCTCCTGTAACGTGTCGAGATGCTCCGCCCCCTCCTCGTCGACGTAGTCGGTCAAAAGATCGCTATACGCAGTCACAACCACCAATTGCAACACGACCGGCCCGGTACCATTTTTCCCACGGATCCCCACACCCGAGACATGGACGAGTTATTGAACGCGGCCCGCGAGGCCGTCTCGAAGGCCTACGTTCCCTACTCCGAGTACGCAGTCGGCGCAGCCATCGAGACCACCGCGGGCGCGATCTACACCGGCGCGAACCTCGAAGTATCGAACTACTCGAACAGCCTGCACGCGGAGGAGGTGGCCCTCTCGCGGGCGCTCATGGACGGCCACGAGGAGTTCGAGCGAATCGCCGTGAGCGCCGAGGCGGCCGACGGGCCGACTCCCTGTGGCATGTGTCGACAGACCCTCTCGGAGTTCGCTGGCCCGGACTTCGTCGTAGTCGTCGACGCCCAGGACGGGCCCGAAACCTACCGACTGGGCGAACTCCTCCCCCACGCCTTTTCCGGAGCAAATCTCGGCGTCGAATAGCGGCCGAAAGATTTTGGCCACCGTCCGTCATGGGGGAGTATGGACGGCGACAGCGAGGACCCCAGTGACGAGACCCAGTATCACCTCGGCGTAAAGCCAGCAGACCTGGCCGAGGCCGTGCTCCTGCCGGGGAACCCCGATCGCATCGAGACGATCACGCGGTTCTGGGACCGAGCCGAGCAGCGGGCGCGACACCGTGAGTATCGAACGGTCACCGGTGAGTACGACGGGACGCCGATCTCGGTCACCTCCACGGGAATCGGGAGTCCATCGGCGGCAATAGCCGTCGAGGAACTGGCCCGGGCCGGTGCAGATACCTTGATCCGCGTGGGATCGACCGGCGCGATTCAGCCCGATATGGAGATCGGTGACCTGGTCATTACAACTGGGGGCGTCCGCCAGGAGGGGACGAGTTCGGAGTACGTGCGGGAGGATTACCCCGCCGTGGCCGACCGGGAGGTCACGAGCGCGCTCGTGGCCGCCGCCGAACGGCTCGGCTATGACTATCACCTCGGGCTCACGATGAGCGCCGATAGCTTCTACGCGGGCCAGGGTCGTCCCGGGTTCGAGGGCTTTCGAGCCGCCGGGAGCGAAGATCTGGTCGAGGAACTGCGGGAGGCCAACGTGAAGAACATCGAGATGGAGGCGAGTGCGATCCTCACCCTCTCGAATCTCTACGATCTCCGGGCCGGCGCGATCTGTTCGGTGTACGCCAATCGAGCCACCGGCGAGTTCCGCACGGAGGGTGACAACCGGGCCGCGGAGGTCGCCTCGCTCGCAGTTCACCTGCTGGCCGAGATGGACCGGGTGAAGGAAGCCGCCGGCGTGGAGCACTGGCACCCGGGACTCACACTGGCCGACTGAGCGGACGGCGGAATTTTATACCGCCCGTCCCTCCGGTCGAGTATGCCCTCGAAGCGAGCGTTGGAGACGACCCCTTTTGCGGCCATGGAAGTCTTAGAGAAGGCCGGAAAGCTCGATGACGTCGTTCACCTGGAGGTGGGCGAACCCGACTTCGAACCTCCGGCCGTCGCCAGGGAAGTCGCGAGCGAGTCGGCAGCACATGGAGAGGTGAGCTACACCAACGCCCGCGGCAAAGAATCACTCCGCGAGGCGATCAGTGACTACTACGAGCGGCAGTACGGCGTCGACGTGCCACTGAACCGGATCTTCGTCACGCCCGGCTCGTCGCCAGCGCTCCTGGCCGTGATGCTCGATGTCGTCGATCCCGGCTCGGAGGTCGTCCTCACCGACCCGCATTATGCGCCCTATCCGAACTTCGTCCGACAGGCCGAGGGGACAACGACGACCGTCGAACTGGACCCGGAGACCGGATTCGAGCCCCGCATCGCCGATTTCGAGGCCGCGGTGGGCCCGGAGTCGGCGGGCCTGCTCATCAACTCGCCGGCAAATCCGACCGGGGCCGTCCTCTCGCCGGAGTCGGTCGAGGCGCTGGTCGACCTCGCCGACCGGACCGGGACCCGCTTGATCTCCGACGAGATCTATCACGGCCTGGATTTCGACGCCGAGGCCCACTCGGTGCTTGAGTACACCGACGACGCGTTTGTCCTCGACGGCGTCTCCAAGCGCTATGGGATGACCGGCTGGCGGCTGGGCTGGATCATCGCGCCGCCAGACGAGGAGGAAGCCATCAATCGACTGGTCCAGAACTTCCTGATCTGTGCGCCGAACCACGTCCAGGACGCCGCCGAGGCGGCCATCCGCGAGGGGGCCGGTCTGGACTCGATTCGGGACACCTACCGAGAGCGCCGGGATCTCCTGCTCGAAGCCGCCCGGGATTGGGGGTTGGATATGGGGTATACGCCCGCCGGCGCGTACTACCTCCTGCTCGATGTGAGTTCACTGCCGGGTGATGCCTTCGAGGTGGCCGACCGTATACTCGAAGCGACCGGCGTCGCCATGACGCCGGGCCCGGACTTCGGGACTCAGGCCGAAAACACGTTGCGAGCCTCCTTCGCCACGAGCACGGCGGACATCAAGGAGGCTATCGAGCGGCTGGACGCCTACTTCGAGTCGGCCTGAATCGCCTCCGGGAATGACCGCTGCAGGGCGGCCCTTCACTTGATTCGTTCTTGCAAAAAGGTCGGGTGGGCCTCCTCGACGCCCTCGATCGTGAGCATCGACTCCTGGATGAACCGGGCCAGTCGGTCGCCGTCCTCGGCTCGGACCTCCGCCAGGAGCATGTGGTCGCCACTCGACGTGTAGAGGGTCCGGACCGCATCGAACTCCTTGAGCGACTGGAGCGCGTCGACGTAGCACTCGCTTTTCACGTCCAGGCCGACCCAGGCGATGGAGGTCGAGGCGAGTTTCTTGGGATCGACGTCAGCCGAGTAGCCAACGATGACGCCCTCCTCCTCGAGTTGCGTGATATACTTTCGGACCGTCGGCTTGGAGACCCCCACCCGGTCGGCGATCTCGCCGTACGAGGCCTGGGCGTCTTCTTCGAGGACCGCGAGGATGCGATCCGCAGTCGACTCGTCGTTCACGAAGATTCCTTTGGGTTCGGCGAAAAAATACCTTCCGAATCTGAAAGCAAACTCGCGGTTCCGATCAGGTGTGGCGGTCGAGCCGATCGTAGGACCGTTCCCACTCCTTCTCCTCGTCGAAGTACTGCCCGACGACCGGGGATTCGGGCATCTCGTCGCGAGCCTGTTTCTCCTCCTGGTAGGTCCGGCGGTCCTTCTCGACGTAGTACCGCCCCGTGAGGACCTTCCCGTCGTAGAGTGCCTGTTCGGTCTCGTGCATCATCTCGGCGGCCTCACGCCGGTCGGTCACGTCGAAGTCATACTCGTCGGACTCCTGCACGTCGATGTACGGGACGTACTGTGCGCCGTCCTTGTTCCAGGTCGGACACTGCGTGAGGAAATCCACATGGGCGAACCCGTCGTGTTCGATAGCCTCGACCAGGATCTCCTGGGCCTGCTTCGGGTTCGTCGCCGCCGTGCGGGCGATAAAGGAGGCGCCAGCGGAGAGCGCAAGGGACATCGGTCGGACCGGGTCCTTCGCGACGCCCCTGAGCTGGGTCTTTGATTTGTGACCCTTGGGGCTGGTGGGGGAGGACTGGCCCTTCGTGAGCCCGAAGACCTCGTTGTTGAACACGATGTAAGTCATGTCGTGGTTCTCCCGGGCGGTGTGGGTGAAGTGGTTCCCACCGATACCGTAGCCGTCACCGTCACCGCCGGCAGCCACGACTTCGAGATCCTCGTTGACCATCTTCGCGGCCCGCCCCAGTGGCAGGGTCCGCCCGTGAATGGCATGAAAGCCATACGAGTCGAAGTAACTGTTCAGCTTTCCCGAGCAGCCGATCCCAGTGACCAGCAGCACCTCTTCGGGGTCCCGGCCCAGATCGGACATCGCACCTTTCAGCGCTTTCAGCACCGAGTAGTCACCACACCCGGGACACCAAGTCGCCTGGGGCTCGATCTCGGGGGTGTAGTCGTCGCTCGTGACCTCCTCGCCGGAGTCGATGGCGTCGAACTGGTTCATGATCGGTCACCTGCCGGGGGACGAAGGGTGGTTTCAGACGAGGTGTCCCCGCCCTCGCCGGACTGTTTGATCTCGACGGCCTCGATGATCTCGGCCGGTTCGAAGGGATCGCCGTTGTACTTCAGGAGACTGGAGAGCACGTCGCCGTAGTCCCCGAACTCCTTCTGGAGCAGCCCTTTGAACTGCCCCGTCGCGTTCATCTCGACCACGAGGGCCTCCTCGACGCCCGCGAGGAAGTCCGCGATCTCCTCGGTACGGAGCGGGGCCATCTGACTCACCGAGAGGGCCTTGATCGAGTGGCCCGACTCGGTCAGTCGTCGAACGGCCTCCTCGACGACTCCCTTCTGTGAGCCCCAGGTCAGCAGCGCGAAATCGGCGTCCTCGTCGCCGACGACCGTGTCGGGTGAGGCCTGCTCGGCGAGGGCATCTCGGACGACCTCGACCTTGCTCACGCGGCGGTTCATCTGCTTGATGCGGTTTGCCGTGTCCTCCGCGATCTGGCCGTCCGGCCAGTGCTCGTTGCCCGTCGCGAGGAATCGTCCGTTTCGCATCCCGGGGAGCGAGCGCGGGTTCACGTCCGTGTCGCCCTCGGTGCGGAACCGTTCGTACCGGCCACCCACGTCGTGTGGGAGGTCCTCGAGTTCCGCCTCGGTGGCAACCGAGCCCAGATCGGGGTTGGCTTCGCGGTCGAAGAAGCTCCGCGGAAGGTTGCGGAACTCGCCCGTGAGCATGTCGTCGTAGAGGACGATCGCCGGCAGTTGATACTTGTAGGCCAGTTCGAAGGCGAGCCTGGTTTGCTCGTAGGACTCCCTGACGTTACCCGGGGCGAAGACGACCCGACTCGAATCGCCCTGGCTGGTCGAGAGGACGAACTCCAGGTCGGACTGCTCGGTCTTGGTCGGCATCCCCGTCGAGGGGCCGGCCCGCTGGGCCTCGACCATCACGAGTGGCGTCTCGGTCATCTCCGCGAGCCCGATCGACTCGGACATCAGGGAGAAGCCGCCACCGGAGGACCCGGTGAGGGCCTTGGCCCCGGCGTGGCTCGCACCGATTGCCATCATGGAGGCCGCGATCTCGTCCTCGACCTGTTCGGCGACGCCGCCCAGATCTTCGATCTCACGTTTCAGAATGGTGAATACGTCCGTCCACGGGGTCATCGGGTAGCCCGAGACGAACCGACAGCCCTCGTCGATCGCCCCATACGAGATCCCGTGACTGGCCGAGAGCAGGACCTGCTCTTCGTCGTGGTCGTGTTTCGGGATCCGGAGGTCGTGGGTGGCCTCGAATTCCGCGTTGGTGTGCTCGTAGGCGTCCGAAAGCACGGCGAGGTTGGCGTCGAGGATGTCCCCACCCATCGCCTCGCTCATCAGCTCCTGGATGGGATCGAGGGGCATATCCAGCAGGGCTGCTGTCGCCCCCACACCGGCGGTGTTTCGCATGACGTCCCGACCGTGTTCCCGGGCGATGGCACGGAGGTCGATCGGGTAGAGATGCCAATCGTTTTCCCTGGCCTGGGTCTCCAGGTCACCGACGTCTTCATCCTCGAGAACGCCCGTGTCGTAGATGATGAGCCCGCCCTCGTTGAGTTCGTCGAGGTTCTCGAAGAGAGGTTTGGTCTTCTCGTCGCCGTAGACAGCACCCTCCGAGGGGTTCCGGGCGAAGCTATCACCCAGTGCCAGGAGGACGTTGAAGCCGTCCCCACGGGACGTAACTGGCTCCTCGCTGGCTCGTACTTCGACGTACGTGTGTCCGCCGCGGATGCGGGACGGGTAGTGACGATGCGTGTAGACGTGTAACCCGTAACGCATCAGCGCCTTGGTGAAGTTCTGGCTCGTCGAGTCGATTCCGTCCCCGGAACCGCCCGCGATTCGCCAGATGAGTTCGTCCTGAGTCATAGTAAGGCCTCGGTCCATCTTGGACCGTTAATTCGGGGGTAGGGGGAGCGGCAACTAAACCGTTTGCCTTCAGTCAGCACTCATTAATCATGAAGAAAGGCCCGCGAGACGGCCGTTGCTGATTTGCAGGCAACGCGTCACGGCCCTCAAAAAGTGGGGCCCGGTGACCGATCACTGGGAGTGCTTCTGCCGGTTCAGAATCCCAACCATGTCCGCCGTGGTCGAGACCATGTCCTGGAACGCCTGGACAGTCTCGCCATCCTCGGCCATCACGATCGGTGCGCCTTCGTCCCCGCCGGACCGGATCGCCGGGTCGAGCGGAATCGCGCCGAGGAACGGCATGTCCTTCTCCTCGGCGAAGCGCTCGCCGCCGCCGGAGCCGAAGATGTCGTGTTCGCTGCCACAGTCGGGGCAGACGAAGGTGCTCATGTTCTCGACGATGCCCAGAACCGGCGTCTCGTGCTCCGCGAACATCTGGAGGCCACGGCGGGCGTCTTCGAGAGCGACTTCCTGTGGCGTGGTCACAATGACCGAGCCCGTGATGGGAATCGACTGGAGCAGCGTAAGCTGCGTGTCACCCGTTCCGGGCGGCAGGTCGATCACGAGATAATCCAGGTCGCCCCATTCGACGTCGTCCACGAGCTGGGTGAGCGTGTTGTGAACCATCGCGCCACGCCAGATGACCGGATCGTCCTCACCCAGCATCAGCCCGATACTCATGACGCCCATGCCGTACGCCTCCGGCGGGACGATCTTCTCGTCGCTCGTGGCCTTCGGCGCGCCCTCGACACCCAGCATCCGTGGCACGTTGGGCCCGTACATGTCGGCGTCGAAGATGGCCACCTCGGCACCCCGGTCGGCCAGGCCGGCCGCGAGGTTCACCGAGATCGTACTCTTGCCAACCCCACCCTTCCCGGAGGCGACTGCGATCACGTTCGAAACGCCGGGAAGCGGTTCCGTCTCCGTCTCGGTGTCCGGGCCAATGTTCTCGACGCCGAGACCGTCATCATCGTCATCGTCGGTCGCCGTTTCGATGCTGACGGTCGCGCCTTCGGCCTCCAGGGCCTCCCGGACGCTGGCGCGAATCGACTCTTCGGTCGGCGAGCCGACAGCTTCGAGTGCCAACTCGACGGTAACGGTATCGCCATCCACGTCGATGTTCGTCACGAGATTCTCAGAAACGATGTCAGTACCAAGATCGGGGTCCTCGATCCCCGAGAGGATTTCCCGGACGTCGGCTTCCTGCATGGCCTGATGTAACCGCGAACCGTGAATAAGGGTTGTGTTTGGCAAGGCCTAGAGCCAGGATAGAGTACGCGAACCCGGTCGCCGATACAATACTATTTCCAACAGGTTATCCACTCCTGGCTAGTGCCCTCCCGACAGTCATCGAGGCCCAGTCTCCGGCGTCCGAGCCGAAGGAGTGAGTGACGAACCCATTTTCGGTTACGTGAGCCCGCTCATACCCCTGGAGTTAAGGCCTTACGGATACGATTACCGGCTATGCTCGAGGACGATTTCGGTCGGGAAGTTACCGACGTTCGGGTCTCCCTGACCGATCGTTGCAATTTCGACTGTGTCTACTGTCACAACGAGGGGCTGGGAGACACGCGAGGACCGATGGACCCCCAGGGCGAGGAGATGAGTGCCGACGAGGTGATCCGGTTTCTGGAGGTCGTCCGGGAGTACGGCGTGGAGAAGGTGAAATTCACCGGCGGGGAGCCGATGCTCCGGGAGGACCTAGAGGAGATCATCCGCCGGGTTCCGGACGGAATGGAGGCCTCGCTGACGACCAACGGAAGTTTCCTCCCTGATCGGGCAGCGGACCTCAAGGCGGCGGGGCTCGAACGAGTCAACGTCTCCCAGGACGCCCTGGACGCGGAAGCGTTCAAGCAGATCACGAAAAGTGGGGCCTACGAGCGGGTCCTCGAAGGTGTCCGGGCGGCCGTCGAGGCCGGACTCACCCCGGTCAAACTCAACATGGTGGTCTTCGAGCGGACGGCCCCACACGTCGAGGACATGGTCGACTTCGTGGCCGAGAACGATGGCCTGCGCCTCCAGCTCATCGAGTTCATGCCCGAACTGGTCGAAAAGCCCGAGTGGGCCATCGACATCGACCGGGTTCACGACTGGCTCGAAGCGCGGGCCGACCGCGTCGAAACCCGGGAGATGCACCACCGCAACCGGTACTTCGTGAACGGCGGCATGGTCGAGATCGTCGATCCCGTGGAGAACCGGGAGTTCTGTGAAAATTGTCATCGCGTACGCGTGACTCCGGATGGCCGGCTCAAGGGCTGTCTCAACCGTACTGACGACCTCCGGTCGATGGGCGAGATGACCCGGGAGGAGATCGCGGCAACCTTCGAGGCGACGGTCAAAAATCGAGTGCCCTACTACGGCGCGTACATGGTCCAGAACGAGGACGGCGAGTGGGTTGAAAACGAGGCCTATGCGGTACCCGAATCGGAAGACGCCGGATCGGCGATCCCGGCACCCGCAACGGTCGGCAACGACGACTAGTTTCCTGCCCCGCGGGCCGACGTTCCGAGGGACTTAAGTGACAGAGGGGGATAGAACCCATCGCAGGTACTGTAGGGGTGTATGCCCCGAGTCCGGAAGGGCGACAATACCGAACGCGCGTCGTGGTAGCCTAGCCTGGTCAAGGCGCAGGGTTGCTAACTCTGTGGCGTAAGCCTCCGGGGTTCAAATCCCCGCCACGACGCTTTCGATATCCAACTATGAGCACGGAAGACACAGAGGAAGCGGACGAGGAGATTCGATACTTCGTCCGCATCGGACAGACCGACCTCGACGGGACGAAGTCCGTCGAGCGCGCCCTCACCGAGATGAGTGGCATCGGACGACGGGCGGCCCGAGTCATCGCCGACGTGGCCGACGTCGACCGGCAGGCCACGATTGGGGCCCTCGACGACGACGTGATCGAACAGATCGTCGAGGCAGTCGAGGACTTCGACACACACGTCCCCGACTGGCTCACCAACCGTCAGAAGGACTTCTACACCGGCGAAAGTGCCCACCTTACGGGTTCGGACGTGGCGCTCACCCGCGATGAGGACATCAATCGGATGCGGATGATCCGGTCCTATCGCGGCGTGCGTCACGAGCGAGGCCAGAAGGTACGCGGTCAGCGGACCAAGTCCACTGGCCGGACCGAGGGCACGATCGGCGTGAACGTCGAGGAGATTCGCGAAGAACAGGCAGAAGAGGAGGCAGGTGAATAATGGCACTTCCAGGAGAGAACACCAAATTCTACGAGACGCCGAATCACCCATACCAGGGTGAGCGCATCGCCGAGGAGGGAGACCTCGTCGGCCGGTACGGCCTCAAGAACAAGGAGGAACTCTGGCGAGCCCAGTCCGAGCTGCGCAAGTACCGCCGCGAGGCGCGACGCCTGCTCGGTCGGGTCGACGAGGAGTCCGGCGAGGAGTTCATCGAACGACTCCAGCGCTACGGCGTCCTCGACGCCGACGAGGGCCTCGACGACGTGCTGTCACTCGACGTGACGGACGTCCTCGAACGCCGACTCCAGACGGTGGCCTACCGCAAGGGCCTGGCGAACACGGTGGCCCAGGCACGGCAGTTCGTCAACCACGGACACGTCACCATCGACGGCCGGCGGGTCACCACACCCTCCTACACCGTCGAAGTGGCCGAGGAAGACGCGGTTGCCTTCGACGAGAACAGCGCGCTCGCGGACGAACTACACCCCGAACGCGCATCCGCACAGGAGTGATCATATATGGCAAATGAGGATTCCACGTGGGGTATCGCACACATCCACGCCTCGTTCAACAACACGATCATGACCATCACCGACCAGACCGGGGCCGAGACCCTGGCGAAGTCGAGTGGTGGCGCGGTCGTCAAGCAGAACCGGGACGAGGCCTCCCCCTACGCGGCCATGCAGATGGCCGAGAAGATCGCCGAGACGGTGATGGAACAGGGAGTAGAAGGCGTCCACGTCCGCGTACGTGGACCGGGTGGCAATCAACAGCAGAACCCCGGCCCCGGGGCACAGGCCGCGATTCGAGCGCTCGCACGGGCGGGCCTCGAAATCGGCCGGATCGAGGACGTGACCCCGATCCCGCACGACGGCACCCGGGCACCGAAGAACTCTGGATTCTAACATGGCAGACACCTTCGAGGTCGAGTTCATCGAATCCGGCGATCGGGAAGCCAGGTTCCTCGTCAGGGGAATCACCCCGGACCTGGCAAACGGCATCCGCCGCGCGATGCTGGCCGACGTGCCGACCCTCTCGATCGATACGGTTCGGTTCGTCGAGAACTCCAGTGTGATGTTCGACGAACAGCTCGCACTTCGGCTGGGCCTGGTCCCGCTGACCACCCCCGAAGGCGAGTTCGAGGCGGATGATGTCGTCACGCTGGCCCTCGACGTCGAGGGTCCCGGAACGGCGTACTCGGGCGATCTGGTCTCCAAGGATCCGATGGTCGAACCCGCCGAAGACGGGATTCCGATCATCGAACTCAAAGAGGACCAGCGACTCGAGATCGAAGCCGATGCCGTGCTGGGCAGCGGTCGCGATCACGCCAAACACCAGGGTGGCATCGCCGTGGGCTATCGCCACCTCCAGGAAGTGGAGGTTCTCGGCGAGGCCGACGAGTACGGCGCGGACGAGACACAGATCGTCCGCGGCGTCATCGAGGAAGACGGCGAGTTGATCCCGACCGAGGAGTTCGACAACGACCTCCGGAACCGGTATCCAGAGCAGGAGGTCGCGGTTCGTGACGTACCGAACGCCTTCGTGTTCCACGTCGAGACCGACGGCTCGATGCCGGTCACGGAGCTCGTTTCCCGGGCTGTCGGCTCGCTGTACGACCGAGCCGAGGAACTCGAAACAGCCGTCTCACTGTAGAGCCATGAATACGCCGCCCCAATCCACCGCGACGATCGCCCCGACCCCAGGAGCGACTGCGTCGTGGCGCCCGATCGAAACGGGTTTGAAGGGGCGGCCCCAACCAGGTATCGCGAGCGAAACCGCGTGCAGGGGTAGCCGAGTCAGGCCAAAGGCGCAGCGTTCAGGGCGCTGTCCCGTAGGGGTTCGCAGGTTCAAATCCTGCTCCCTGCACTCACCACACTTTTCCACACCGTAATGAGCAAGACAAGTCCCAGACTCAGCAGCCTCATCGCCGAATGCAAGTCCGCGGCCCGGGAGACGGGCGCGGACATCTGGCGGGACGTGGCCGGCCGGCTCGAGAAGCCGCGCCGCTCTCACGCCGAGGTCAATCTGAGTCGTATCGAACGGTACGCGACGGAGGACGAGACAATCGTCGTCCCGGGCAAGGTGCTCGGGTCCGGCGCGCTGCGGAAGTCGGTCACGGTTGCGGCCGTCGACTTCTCCAGCTCCGCCCGAACGAAAATCGAACACGCGGACGGCGAAGTACTCCACCTCGAACAGGCACTCGAAGAAAACCCAGAGGGCAGTAACGTGCGGGTGATCGCATGAGTCTCGCGGAATTCGACGCCGATCTGGTCGTCGACGCCCGCGATTGCGTGATGGGCCGCGTGGCGACACAGGTCGCCGAACGCGCTCTCGCCGGCGATCGCATCGCAGTCGTCAACGCTGAAGAGGCAGTCATCACGGGCCGGCGCGAGGACATCCTCGAGAAGTACCGGACCCGCGCCCAACTGGGCTCCGACCGGGGCCCAGCCTACCCGCGACGACCGGACCGGATCTTCAAGCGAACCATCCGTGGGATGGTCCCCTACAAGAAGGATCGGGGCCGAACAGCGCTGTCGAACGTCCGGGTCTACGTGGGCAACCCCCACGACAAGGACGCGTCGGTCCTCGATGACACCTCGATCGACCGACTTTCGACCACCCGCTTTATCACCCTCGGAACGGTGGCAGAACACCTCGGAGCGAACGTCACATGGTAACAAACACGAGCGGAAAGAAGAAGACGGCCATCGCGCGGGCGACCGTCAGCGATGGGGAGGGTCGTGTGCGAATCAACTCGACGCCCATCGAACTGGTAGAACCGGAGATGTCGCGGCTGAAGATGCTCGAACCGTTCCGCATCGCGGATGCGGAACTTCGCGAGCAGGTCGACATCGACGTGACCGTGGAGGGCGGCGGCTTCGCCGGCCAGGCAGATGCGGTCCGGACCGCCATCTCGCGTGGCCTCGTGGAGTTCTTCGGCGACGCCGAACTCCGCGACGCGTTCATGGAGTTCGACCGCACCCTGCTGGTCAACGACGTGCGCCAGCCCGAACCCAAGAAGTGGGGCGGCCCCGGTGCCCGGGCGCGCTACCAGAAGTCCTACCGGTGATTCACCCATGATGGTCCCAGTCCGCTGTTTCACGTGCGGCAACACGGTGGGCGAGTACTGGGAGGAGTACGAGGCCCGAGCCTCCACGTTGGACGGCGACGAGGACCCGGAGCAGGTACTTGATGACCTGGGCGTCGAACGCCACTGCTGTCGGCGGATGCTCGTCTCCCACGAGGATCTGGTCGACGTCGTCTCCCCGTACCAGTAACATGTCCACGCAACAACGCTACAACCGCTACGAGAAGGCCCGGATCCTCGGCGCACGGGCGCTGCAGATCTCCTATGGCGCCCCGGTGCTGATCGACACCGATCAGACCGAGCCGATCCTCATCGCCGCCGAGGAGTACGACCAGTCGGCCCTTCCGTTTACGGTCCGGCGGGAGCACACATGACGCTGATCGAATCAGTTCGGCTCCGGCCGATCCTGGACTCCCGTGGCAACAAGACCGTCGAGGCCGATATCGAGACCGCCTCAGGCGGATTCGGTCGCGCGGCCGCCCCGAGCGGCGCGTCGACCGGCGAACACGAGGCCGTCGAGCGACCGGTCGATGAGGCCATCGCCGCGGCCCGGGAGCACGCGATTCCGCGTCTCGAAGGGGCCGCCTACGTCGGCGACCAGCGGGAGATCGACCAGATCCTGCATGCGGCCGACGGCACCGAGGACTTCTCGGAGATCGGTGCCAACAGTGCCGTCGCCATTAGCATGGCCGCCGCGAAGGCTGCGGCGGACGTGCTTGGCGCGCCGCTGTACCAGCATCTCGGCGGCGCATTCCGGGGGCGATCCTTCCCGACGCCGCTTGGCAACGTCATCGGCGGCGGCGAACACGCCGCCGAGGCGACCGCGATCCAGGAGTTCCTGGCCGCCCCGATCGGGGCACCGAGTATACGCGATGCGGTCTTCGCGAACGCTGCCGTGCACCAAAGGGCCGGCGAACTACTTCGGGATCGTGGGTACGCCCCCGCGAAGGGCGACGAAGGGGCCTGGGCCCCGTCGATCACGGAGGAGGTTGCCTTCGAAATTATGGCCGAGGCGACCGACAGCGTCGCGGATTCGTTCGGCTTCGAGATCGGTTTCGGCCTGGACGTGGCCGCCGCGGAACTCTACGAGGACGGCGCGTATCAGTACGGCACAGACAGCAAATCCACCGCCGAACAGATCGAGTACGTCGCGGAGATGGTCCGGGAGTACGATCTGGTCTACGTCGAGGATCCCCTCGACGAGAACGACTTCGATGGCTTTGCCGAGTTGACCGACCAGGTCGGCGATCGAACCCTGATCTGTGGCGATGACCTCTTCGTGACCAACACGACGCGACTCGCCGAGGGTATCGAACGCGGCGCGGCCAACAGCATCCTGATCAAGCCAAACCAGATCGGGACCCTCAGCGACACCGTGGACGCGGTCGAACTGGCCCAGCGGTCGGGCTACGATCCCGTGATTTCCCACCGTTCGGGCGAGACCGAGGACACCACCATCGCACACCTCGCCGTCGCGACCGACGCCCCGTTCATCAAGACGGGGACGGTCGGCGGCGAGCGAACTGCAAAACTCAACGAACTCATTCGAATCGGCGACGGTACATCATGAGCGAACGCGAGACACCTGACGAGACGACCCTCGAGGCCCCCGAGGAGCCCACCGACACAGCGGAGGCCGACGAGGAGGCACAGACCGAGGACGTCATGGCGGCGTCGGACCCCGACCTGCTGATCCCCGTCGAGGAGTACCTCGGCGCGGGGGTGCACATCGGCACCCAGCAGAAGACCAAGGACATGGAGCGGTTCATCCACCGGGTCCGGACCGACGGGCTGTACGTCCTTGACGTGAGCAAGACCGACCAGCGGATCCGCACCGCCGCGGACTTCCTGGACAACTACAACCCCGAGCAGATCCTCGTGACCTCCTCGCGACAGTACGGCCGCTATCCGGCCGAGAAGTTCGCGGAGGCGGTCGGCGCACGGGCCCGTACCGGGCGCTTCATCCCGGGGACGCTGACGAACCCGCAGTACGACGGGTACATCGAGCCCGACGTCGTGGTCGTGACCGACCCCATCGGCGACGCACAGGCCGTCAAGGAGGCCATCACGGTCGGGATTCCGGTCATCGCGATGTGTGACTCGAACAACGCGACCAGCAACGTCGACCTGGTCATCCCGACGAACAACAAGGGTCGTCGGGCCCTCTCGGTCGTCTACTGGTTGCTCGGCAACGAAGTGCTCGACCGCCGCGGCGCGGAGCCGGCCTACGCCCTCGAGGACTTCGAAGAGAGCGAGATCTGACTGGGTACTCAAGCGTTTTTTAGCCCCCGGGACCGAGAAGCAGTATGGCCACATCCAGCGCCCCGGGCAAGGTATACCTCTTCGGGGAGCATGCAGTCGTCTACGGCGAGCCGGCGGTTCCCTGTGCGATCGAACGACGAGCGACAGTGACCGTCGACGAGCGTGCCGACGAGCGACTTCGCGTTCGCGCCCAGGATCTGAGCCTCGAGGGGTTCACCGTCGAGTACGACGGCTCGACGGAGGGCACCCCGGAAGTGGACGTGACCGAGGACCTCGTGGCGGCCGCGATGGGCTACGTCGACGAGGCCATCGCCCAGGCACGGGACGCCGCGGACGCCCCGAACGCGGGGTTCGACGTCCACGTCGAGAGTTCGATCCCGCTGGGGGCCGGCCTGGGCTCCTCGGCGGCCGTCGTCGTCGCGACCATCGACGCCGCCACGCGAGCACTCGGTGTCGAACTCGACCGCGAGGAGATCGCCGACCGGGCCTACCAGGTCGAGCATACCGTCCAGGACGGCCAGGCCTCCAGGGCAGACACCTTTTGCTCCACGATGGGCGGCGCCGTGCTCGTGGAGGGGGACAACTGCGAACGGATCACCGCGCCAGACCTCCCCTTCGTGGTCGGCTACGACGGCGGTGCAGGAGACACGGGCGCGCTCGTCTCGGGCGTGCGCTCGCTTCGCGAGACCTACCCCTTCGCGGCCGACACCGTCGAGTCGATCGGCGATTTGGTCGAGCAGGGCATCGACGCCCTCGAAGCCGAGGACACGGCTGAACTGGGCCGGCTCATGAACTTCAACCACGGCCTCCTCGCCGCACTCGGGGTCTCCGCCCGCTCCCTCGACGCGATGGTCTGGGCCGCACGGGACGCCGGCGCGGCGGGTGCAAAACTCACCGGGGCCGGCGGGGGCGGGTGTATCGTCGCTCTCGACGAGACAGACGCGACCGAGACGGCCCTGAAGTACTCCCCGGCCTGTGCTGAAGCCTTCCGGGCCGAACTCGACACCAAGGGAGTGTGCCGCGAACAATGAGCGAGCACGCCGGACCAGTCGTCCTCAAACTCGGCGGGAGTGTCATCACACAAAAAGAGCAGCCCGAGACGGTGGCTGAGTCGAAACTCGACGCGGTGGCCGCGACGATCGGCGAGGCGGCAGTCGATTCGCTGGTGATCGTCCACGGGGGTGGTTCCTTCGGCCATCCAGCAGCAGCACGGGCTGGAGTCTCACTGGAAGCTGGAACCCGAGACACAACTGCGATCAGCGAAATTCACGCCGCGATGGGCCGACTCAACGAAGCGGTGCTCGACGCACTCCACGAGGCGGGGGTCCCCGCCGTTCCGGTTCGCCCCTTCTCGGCAGGCTACCGGGATGAGTCGGGTGCAGTCGTGCAGCCGACGGAAGCTATCGAGACGATGCTCGGGGAGGGCTTCGTGCCGGTCCTCCATGGGGACGTGTTCACCACCGTCGGAGCCGGGGCGACAATCGTCAGCGGCGACGAACTCGTGGTCAGCCTCGCAGAGGGGCTCGCTGCCCAGTCGGTTGGCCTCTGTACCACCGTTCCGGGAGTGCTGGACGAGGACGAGGAAGTGATTCCGGAGATAGAGCGGTTCGAAACCGTCGAAGGAGTGCTCTCCGGGAGCGACACCACCGACGTGACTGGCGGGATGGCCGGCAAGGTCCGGGCCTTGCTCGACCTGAACACCCCTGCTCGGATCTTTGACCCCGATGGACTGGCCGCCTTCCTCGACTCGGGGGCTCCAGGCACGCGAATCGACGGCGCGTCGACGTAACCCGTCAGGATCAGGTGCTTTATAGGACATGGGAGTATTAGTCCACGTAACTGACGCGTTCGGGTGCAACCCGTCGCCCCGTCACGGCTGCAAGACGCCGGATTGGACGGTGGCGACCCGACGTGTGTTTCAGTACTGAGCGGGCCCATTCGGGCTTTCAGTGATCCACAATGGAAATCGAAATTGCGACAATCGGCGGTTACGAGGAAGTCGGACGGCAGATGACGGCAGTGCGGGCCGGCGACGACGTGGTGATCTTCGACATGGGGCTGAACCTGTCGAAGGTCCTCATCCACGACAACGTCGAGACCGAGCGGATGCACAGCCTGGACCTCATCGACATGGGGGCCATTCCGGACGACCGAGTCATGTCCGAACTCGAGGGCGACGTGAAGGCCATCGTGCCGACACACGGCCACCTCGATCACATCGGTGCGATCTCCAAACTCGCCCACCGCTACGACGCACCGATCGTGGCGTCCCCCTACACCATCGAACTGGTCAAAGGCCAGATCGAGGGCGAGGAGAAGTTCGGGGTCGACAACGAACTGGTGAAGATGTCGGGCGGCGAGTCCATGGAGATCGGAAACGGTCTCGAACTGGAGTTCGTCCACGTCACCCACTCGATCATCGACGCGATCAACCCCGTCCTCCACACGCCCGAGGGCGCGATCGTCTACGGCCTGGACAAGCGCCTGGACCACAACCCGGTCCTCGAGGACCCGATCGACATGCAGCGGTTCCGCGAGATCGGCCGCGAGGGCGAGGGCGTCCTGGCGTACATCGAGGACACCACGAACGCACAGAAGAAGGGCCGGACCCCGAGTGAATCCGTCGCCCGCGCCCAGCTCAAGGACGCGTTGCAGTCCATGGAGGACTACGACGGCGGCATCGTCGCCACGACCTTCTCCAGTCACATCTCCCGGGTGAGCAGCCTCGTCGAGTTCGCCAAGGAGATCGGCCGTCAGCCGATCCTCCTCGGGCGCTCGATGGAGCACTACTCCGGCGCGGCCGAACGGATGGGCTATGTCGACTTCCCCGACGACCTGGGGATGTTCGGCCACCGCAAGTCCGTCGACCGGGCGTTCAAGCGCATCATGAACGAGGGCAAGGATCGGTTCCTGCCGGTCGTCACCGGCCACCAGGGCGAGCCACGCGCGATGCTCACCCGCATGGCCCGCGGCGAGACTCCCTACGAACTCGAATCGGGCGACAAGGTCGTCTTCTCCGCCCGTGTCATCCCCGAGCCGACGAACGTGGGCCAGCGCTACCAGGCCGAGAAGCTCCTGGGGATGCAGGGCGCCCGCATCTACGACGAGATTCACGTCTCGGGCCACCTCAACCAGGAAGGCCACTACCAGATGCTCCAGGCGCTCAACCCCAAACACGTCATTCCGGCCCACCAGGAGATGGAGGGCTACGCGCCCTACGTGAACCTGGCCGAGAGCGAGGGCTACAAGGTCGGGCGGGACCTGCACATCACCCGGAACGGCAACCGGATCCAGCTCGTCGAGTAAGATGAATCCCGAGGCCCGGGCCCAGACGGTCGAGGACGCGATCGAACGCCGTCGGGAGATCGTCAACGCCAACATCGACGAGTACCTCCCGATGGGCGATCCGGAACGGCTCTACCAGGCCTCCCGGCACGTCCTCCTGGCCGGCGGCAAACGCCTGCGTCCGACGATCCTCCTGGTCGCCGGCGAGGCCCTGACCGAGACCGACCCGGGCACGGTTGATTACCGGGAGTTCCCGACACTCGTCGAGAGCGAGGACCGGATCGACCTGCTCGCCGCGGCGGTCAGCGTCGAGGTCATCCAGTCGTTCACGCTCATCCACGATGACATCATGGACGACGACCGGATGCGCCGAGGCGAACCGGCAGTCCACGTCGCGTTCGGTTCGGATACGGCCATCCTGGCGGGCGACACACTGTACTCGAAGGCCTTCGAGATCATGCTCGATACGGGTGCCCCCGCCGACCGGGCACTCGAAGCGGTCGACACGCTGGCCGCGACCTGTACCCGGATCTGTGAGGGCCAATCCCTCGACATCGGATTCGAGGAACGCGAGACGGTCACGAGCGAGGAGTACCTGGACATGATCGACCGAAAGACGGCTGTGCTCTATGCAGCCGCCGCCTCGATCCCAAGTGTACTTCTCGGCGCGGACCCGGCAGTCACGGACGCGCTGACCGAGTACGGCCGCTCGATCGGCCGGGCCTTCCAGATTCAGGACGACGTGCTCGATCTGACGACCCCGAGTGACGTCCTCGGCAAACAGCGGGGCAGTGACCTCATCGAGGGGAAACGTACCCTGATCACCCAGCACGCCCGCGAGCAGGGCGTGGACGTTGATGGCCTGATCGACGCCAGCGACCCCGAAGCGGTCACGGATCGGGAGATCGACGCCGCCGTCGAGACACTCCAAGCCGCGGGTTCGATCGATTACGCCCGAAACATGGCTGCCGACCTGGTTGCAGAGGGGATCGAAGAACTCGACGTGTTGCCCGAGACCGAAGCCCGGACGCGTCTCGCGCAGATCGGCAACTACCTGATCGAGCGGTCCTACTAGGGCAAATCCCAATCACTTTGAGCGACCGTCGAGTTCCTCCGCGTAATGGACGACGAGCTTCGTGCCCGAATCGAACGGGAAATCGAGAAACACGCCCTCCACAACGCACTGAAACACGAGAGCGCAGCCCAGGTCGGCGCGATCATGGGCCCGCTCATGGGAGAGAACCCGGACTTCCGGGAGTACGGCGACGAGATTCCGGCTATCGCGGGTCCGATCCTCGATTCGGTCAACGGCCTCGACCAGGCCGCGAAACGCGACCGCCTCGAAGCCCTCGATCCGGCGGCGATCGCCGAACTCGAGGCCGAGGACGAAACCGACGAACACGCACTCCCGGACCTACCCAACGCCACGGACGGCGAGGTCCGGATGCGGGTCGCGCCGAACCCCAACGGCCCCTGGCATCTGGGGCATGCCCGCATGCCCGCCGTGATCGGCTCGTACAAGGAGCGCTACGACGGGAGTTTCATCTGCCGCTTTGACGACACCGACCCGGAGACCAAGCGACCGGACCTCTCGGCCTACGACCAGATCCTGGCCGACATCGAGTTCCTGGGGTTCGAGCCGGATCAAGTCCTCCGGGCCAGCGACCGGCTCGAAATCTACTACGACCACGCCCGAACGCTCATCGACGCCGGCGGCGCGTACACCTGCTCCTGCGGCGGCGAGGAGTTCTCGGAACTGAAAAACGCTGGCGAAGCCTGCCCACACCGCGGGAAGGATCCCGAGACGGTCCACGAGGAGTTCGAGGCGATGGTCGATGGCGAGTACGACTCCGGTGAGATGGTTCTCCGGGTGAAAACCGACATCACGCACAAGAATCCCGCCTTGCGTGACTGGGTCGCCTTCCGGATGATCGACACGCCACACCCCCGCGAGGCCGCGAGCGAATACCGCTGCTGGCCGATGCTCGACTTCCAGTCCGGCATCGACGACCACCTCACCGAAGTTACCCACATCATCCGGGGGATCGACCTCCAGGATTCGGCCAAACGCCAGCAGTTCGTCTATGACTACTTCGGCTGGGAGTACCCAGAAGTCGTCCACTGGGGACACGTCCAGATCGACGAGTACGACGTGTCGATGAGCACCTCGACGATCAAGGAACGGATCGACGCCGGTGACCTCGACGGCTGGGACGACCCCCGCGCCCCGACGATCCAGAGTGTCAAACGCCGCGGGATCCGGGGGGAGGCCATCGTCTCGGCCATGGTCGATCTGGGGACCTCGACGAGCAACGTCGACCTCTCGATGAGCACCGTGTACGCCCGAAATCGGGAGTTGATCGACGACGAGACCGACCGACGGTTTTTCGTCCGCGAGTCGGTCGATGCGTACCCCGACGGCGACCCGGAGCCGGTCTCGGCGGTCACACTCCCGATCGAGGGGGGTCCGGACACGGCCAAACCGCCACTGCACCCAGACCACGAGGATCGAGGCACCAGGGAGATCCCCGTGGGAGACGCAGTCCGGTTGGAAGAGTCAGATCGCCCCGCCGAGGGCGACCGCGTCTGGCTGAAGGGGTTCGGCGCGGTCCGCAACGAGGGGGACCGACTGGTCGCGACCCGCGACGGGCTCGAAGTCGTCACCGACGGGGACGTGCCCGTCGTCCACTGGGTGCCGGCAGCCGAGTCCGTGCCCGTCCGGATGCAGACGATGGAGGGGGTCGTCCGCGGGTGGGCCGAACCCGGCCTCCGCGAGTACGAGTCCGACGATCTGGTCCAGTTCGAACGAGTCGGCTTCGCCCGCATCGACGGCCGGGAGGGCGAGGAGACGGTTACCTACTTCACACACCCCTAGTTCTCGTAGCGTCGCCGTTCGGACTGAGCCACATCGCTTCCGTACTCACACACGAGCGGCTGTAACGCTCGGCCGAGTGCCCGCATAGCGGCAGCCCGCGAGACGTACCCCAGGTCGGTCGCCACCCGGTCCCAGGAACGACCCTGCAACAATCCCTCGACGAGCAGTCGCTCCGTGGTGTCCGTGAGGTCGACCTCGCCGTCGATCAGCGCGTGAGCGACAAGTTGCCGGAACGGCCCCGGGTCCACGCTGTAGAATCCGGGCCCGAAGGCAGCGCCGGCGATGACCCGCCACTGGTGTGGCGTTATCGAGAGCGGGGGCGGCTGAGCCGTCGCGTCCAGGGTCGCTCGGATCACGTCCGGATCGACCGCGGAGAGTGCGTCACGGAGGACCCCCCGGATGCGGCCGGCGAACCAGTAGCCCTGTGCCGCTGCGATCTCGTGTCCGACTGGCGACGTGCCGCGGATCACCAGCAGGGAGTGTTCGCCACTCCGCTCGTTTCGACCCGTCGAGAGGTGGATCGCACGATACCCATTCTCCCGCCAGAACCTGACGAGTTCCGGGGTCGCGCCGAATCCGGAGCCGAGCCAGTCGACGACTGGGGCGAACTCCGCATCCAGTTCGTCCAGGAGATGGCTTCCGAGCCCCCGTCCCCTGACGGCGTGGTGGGTCGCGATCCGAACCACCCGAATCCCCACCGGTCCGCCAGCGTCCTCGTCTCTGAGCTGACTCATCAACACGTCCGGGAGCATGTTCCCACGAATCCGCTCGCCGTGTGAGACCTGTTCTCGGGTCGCTTTCGGGAGCCCACCTTCCCGGGCCACGAGCGCCACCGACACGACGTGTCCGTCCCGGAGCAGCGCCCGAACGGCCAGGTTCGAGCCATCGAGCAGTCGCGCCAGGTCGTCCGGCTCGGTCCGGTAATGAGCGGAGACGAGCAGGCCGAATACCTCCCGGAGGAGTTGTTCGTCGGAAAGAAGGGTCTCCGAGTCGAGCGAGCGGTACGCGACAGAGTCGGGTGATGCCCCGTCGACAACCGACCCCGGGACTGGGCTGGCCCCGAGCAGTAGCGCCCGGGTGGCCCAGGCCTCGATCGGATCGCCGGCGGCGTATCGAATCGGTTCGACGAGCGAGACCTCCCGCAGGTCGTGGCGGGCCTGCTCGAGGCTGTCCCGGAACCGAACCGCAAATCCACGACCCGAGCCCTCGTAGCCGTGGACGGTCGTCGTGAACACGAGCCGATCGACCGCGAGGGTCGATTCGAGGATCGAAACGGGAAGTGCGGCCGCCTCCTCGACGAAAAGGACGTCTGCGGTCTCCAGGTGCTCCGACAGCGAGGTTGGGGAGACGAACCGAATACACCCCCCTGAAGTCGTCTCGAAGGTTCGATCGCCGGCGTTCGATGGTGCGGATTCCGGATCGAGAACCGGCAGGAGGTCCTCGACACGGTCGAAAAAGGCCTCGGCCGCACGCTCGGTGGGTCCCGTGACGAGGATCCGTTCGCCCTCGGCAGCGAACCAGGCCGCCAGCAGACCGGCGACGCTCGATTTGCCCCGTCCTCGATCGGCCTCCAGTACGGCCGCTCGCGGCCCGGATCGAAGCGCGGCGAGTTCGGCGATGGCATCGACCTGGTCCTGTGTCAAACAGGCGTCCACGATCGCCTGGGGCACGGCCTCGGCCCCGGGTGGTCGCTGAATCGGCTCGGGTGGCAAGCGCGGTGCTGAATTCGTGAGTCCATCCTGCAGAACCGTCTCCGTATCCAGGTCGACGATGCCGATTCCGGGGTGCACACGCAGCGTCTGCACGAGTCGCGAGCGAAAGTGACCGGTCACGTCCTGGAGCGAATCCGGTGGGACAGCCAGCGTCTCGTCGAATTCGTCTCGCCGTGTCGCCCAGTCATCGAGTGGCGGCGTCAGCAGGAGAAGGAGGCCGCCGCCGTCGACGGCACCGACCACGGTTCCAAGAACGTTGGGTCGACAAGCCGTCCGACAGTCGAGGACCACCGCGTCCCGGGTCGTCCCGAGCAGCGAATCCGCCTGGTTGAAAGGCAAGTGCTCACAGGGAAGGTCCGATTCCGGTCCGACGACGGAAGTCTCGGCCATCGAGACGGCTGCGGCCTCCAGGGCCTGTCTGGCCGCCGCCAGTGGCTCCGAATCCGGCCCGCCCGCGAGCACGAGGAGGCGTCGCTCGTCAAAGCGTGCGGCCTCCCCTGCCAGCCCACCGGCCACGCCCCAGTCCATGGGAGAGTGCTGCACGCCCCGCGGCAAGGGCGTTTCCATCCAGGGGCTTCCCGGCTTTGGACACGCTTTTAAGCACGGGGTGCTCACCTTGCAGTACACCTCACAGGGGACGATGATGCTTCCAGCCTCAGGAACGATCGGCGGGGGAGCGAAAGCCCCTCTGTGGGAGCGGTGATACACTATGCCAGTATACGTAGACTACGACGTACCAGGTGACCTTCAGGACCGAGCCCTCGAGGCTCTCGAGGTCGCCCGCGACACCGGACGCATCAAGAAAGGGACAAACGAGACGACCAAGGCTGTCGAGCGCGGGAACGCCGGCCTCGTCTTCGTGGCCGAGGACGTCTCCCCCGAGGAGATCGTCATGCACCTCCCCGAACTCGCCGAGGAGAAGGGCATCGCCTGTGTCTTCGTGGACACCCAGGACGACATCGGGCACGCCTGTGGTCTCGAAGTCGGAAGCGCGGCCGCCGCCATCGTTGATGCCGGCGAGGCCGACGCCGACGTCGAGGACATCGCAACCAAGGTCGAGGACCTGCAATAGCGATGAGCGCCGAGGAATCGACAGAAGGCTCGACACCCGCCGAGGTCATCGAGATCGTCGGGAAGACCGGCATGCACGGTGAGGCCATGCAGGTCAAGTGTCGAATCAAGGAAGGGTCCAACCAGGGCCGCATCATCACGCGGAACGCCCTCGGCCCCGTTCGGGTCGGGGACGTGTTGCAGCTCCGCGAGACGGCCCGCGAAGCCGACTCGATTGGGGGTCAATAATGCCACAGACACGCACCTGTGATTACTGCGGCGACGAGATCGACCAGGGGACGGGCACGATGTACGTCAAGGTCAGCGGCGAGACGATGTACTTCTGCTCCTCGAAGTGTGAGAAGAACGCCGGTCTGGGTCGTGAACCCCGCGACCTCGAGTGGGCCGGCCAGGGCGAAGGCGAATGACCGAGCGCACGTTCGTAATGGTCAAGCCCGACGGCGTCCAGCGGGGCCTCATCGGCGAGATCATCGCCCGATTCGAGGACCGTGGGCTCAAGCTCGTCGGCGCGAAGCTCATGCGGATCGATCAGGCACTCGCCGAAGAGCACTACGCCGAACACACGGACAAGCCGTTCTTCGAGGACCTGACCGACTTCATCACGTCGGGCCCAGTCCTCGCAATGGTCTGGGAAGGCCAGGACGCGATCGCCCAGGTTCGCACGATGATGGGCGCGACCGATCCCGCCGAATCCGCCCCGGGCACCATCCGGGGGGACTTCGGGCTTGACATGGGTCGGAACGTCATCCACGGCTCCGACACCGAACCCGGCTCCGCCGAGCGCGAGATCGAGCTGTTCTTCGACGAGGACGAGCTCGAGGACTACGAGCGCATCGACGAAGCCTGGCTGTACGAGTAATCGGCATCGCTTTTTCGGCGTTCAGTTCGAGATCGAGTAGCGCCTGGTGACTCCACTTCGGAGCAACGCTTAGAAGGCGGCAGCACTTACCGGCAATTGGGACACCACATTCGATGCCAATAAACCATCAGTCACGCCGGTCGATCGAACTGGGAGTCGCCGTCCAGCCACAGGAGAACTGTCCAGTGAGGACACTGAGCGAGGAGGTCACCGACGTCCGCCACCACGCCCACGAGGATGGGCTCCAGTGTGAGATCGTGTTCGCCGATTCCCAGACCGAGAACAGGGAGACCTTTCACGGCTATCACGACGGCCAAGAGCCCTGCCCGGCCCTGACGTTTATGGAACATGACTGTGTGCCGAACATCGAAGGGGTCGAAGACGAGTCGCTTTTGGTCGTCACCCATCCGCCGAATCGGGAGTCGATTTCGGACCTGCTCGCGGGCCTGAATCAAGTCTCCGAAAGCCTCGCCGTGAAGTGGATCTCCGAGACGCCCACGGAGGAAGCCGCCACTCGACGCTCCGTTGACCTGGATGTCTTGACCGACAAGCAGCAAACGGCGATCGAAGACGCCGTGAAGGCCGGCTACTACGAACAGCCTCGAGAGATTTCTATTTCGGAACTCGCAGCGGAGCGGGGAATCAGCCAGTCCGCGATGTCCCAGCGACTGCACGCCGCCGAGCAGAAACTACTCGAAGGCCTCCTCTTTCCCGAACAGTCTGCCGACCGGTAACGGGAGCTTATCGTTTTGAGCCGGGGTAAAGGACAGCTTATCACCTTAAAAAGTACCGTTGTGTATAAGAATTGCAGCTAACCGCCGCAAGCCCCCACATTCGAGTGTATGGGTAAGAACAACACACAAGATGAGGCCGAGCCGTCAGTACCGGACGACGGGACCTCGCGGCGGAACTTCCTGAAAGGGGCCGCCGTCGGGGCCGGGGTCGTCGGCACGGGGGCCACCGCGGGGGTCCTCGCACTGAACAACGAGGACACCGGCGAGTCCGCGAAGGCCATCCCCGCTTCGGAGGGGTATCTGCTCGTGGACCCGGCCAAGTGTACCGGCTGTACGAGTTGTATGATCGCCTGTTCGACCGCCCACGAGGGGAAAGCCAGCCACTCGCTGGCGCGAATCCAGATCACGCAGAATCCCTTCGAGGGGTTCCCGAACGACATCAACCAGGAGCAGTGCCGCCAGTGTACGTATGCGGCCTGTGTCGAGGCCTGTCCGACGGGCGCGCTCGAAGCGGACCCGGAGAACGGCAACGTCCGGATGGTGGACGAGGACAAGTGTGTGGGCTGTCAGCGCTGTCTGGAGGCCTGTCCGTACACGCCCCATCGGAACACCTGGAACCACGAGCGGGAGTACGCGATGAAGTGTGATCTCTGTGCGGACACCCCACACTGGGACCAGGAGGGTGGCCCGGACGGGTCACAGGCCTGTGTCGAGGTCTGTCCGGTCGGCGCGATTCAGTTCACCGACGAGATCCCGACCCAGTACGACGACGAGGGCTACAAGGTGAACCTCCGGGACGAACAGTGGGAACAACTCGGACTCTACGCGGGTGATATCTGATGAAAGGACACATGGGGACGATCCTTCGACTGGACCTGACGAATCGCGAAATTTCGACAATCGACACGAGCGAGTACGAGGAGTGGGTCGGCGGCCACGGCATGGGGTCGGCCATCTTCTTCGACCTGGTGGATGACAAGACGGTAGATGCCTTCTCGGAAGAGAACGTCATCACGATGATGACCTCGCCGCTTGCTGGGACACTGGCCCCGGCCGCAGCGGGACGCACTGAAGTGCAGGGAATCAGCCCGCAGCCGTATCCGACGGAGTGGTTCAACCGGAGCAACTTCGGTGGTCGATTTGCGGGTATGTTGAAGTACGCTGGTTATGACGGGATTGTCATCGAGGGGAAAGCCGATGAACCAGTGTGGGTAAACGTCGTCGACGACGAGGTTACTTTCGAGAGTGCTGAGTCACTGTGGGGATTGAGCACATGGGAGACCCAGACTGAGATCTGGCAGGAAGTTGATCATGAAGCAGGCTGGAACCAGCCGGAAACCAAGCGAGACACCGGTCAAACCACACAACGACCTGCCATCGCGACTATCGGCCCAGCAGGTGAGGCCGAGATACGGTATGGGGCAATAATCCACGACGCCGGTAATGGCGCTGGAAATGCAGGTTTCGGTTCGGTCTGGGGGTTCAAGAACCTCAAAGCCATTAGCGTCCTAGGAACTGGAAGCGTAGAGATTGCCAACCCAAGTGAACTTCTTAAAGTTCGGACGGAGATGGTGGACGAGTATGGATACGATCTCGACGATCATAGAAGTCTGCCAAGTTTTGCTGCGTTCTCAGGATCGCCTGGTGCGGGGGCGATGAACGTTGGCATGGAGGAACCAATCCGCGCCCAGGGATGTCTAGGTTGCCACAAAAACTGTCGAAAACGAACAGCAAGCGGGCAGGGTAATGAAAGTTCGTGTGTCGATGTCCTGTATTACGACGCACACGATCAGGCCAAGCATGGGGAGTATACTGAAGAGACAGCAAAAGCTGCGGATCTAACACAGCGATACGGGATCAACAATTACACACTCGAAGCCGGTATCAAGTGGCTCAAGGATCTGCACAAACGTGGGATCCTCGGGCCCGATGGAGAGATCGAAGGCGATCTTCCATGGTCCGAATTGGGCAATGCGGTCTTTGCCGAACGACTTATCCAGAAAATCATCAACAGAGAGGGAATTGGAGCAGATCTGGCAGAGGGATTGATGCGTGCTGCCGAAAAGTGGGGTCGATTAGAGGAGGACCTAGCCTCCGGGAGTTTGTCCCTGCAATACTGGGGCTATCCGCACCACTACGATGCCAGAACGGAAGTTGAGTGGGGCTACGGTAGCATCCTCGGAGAACGGGATATAAATGAGCACGACTTTAACTGGTCCGTGTATTGGCAACCCTCCACGGCCAAACTTACCGGCAATGATCCCCCAGTCACCGCTGAACGGCTCGCCGAGATAATCCAGAACAGTACCGAGCCATACAATGTGGTGCCGGACTACAGTGACGAAGGGATTTATTCACAAAATATGGTGGAGCTCGTGGCCTGGCACCGCCACTACACACGGTTCTGGAAACAGACTGCGCTCTACTGTGACTGGGCATATGCGGACTTCATAAACCCCTACGGAGATGATATGTCCGGCCTCACCCCAGAAGGTGAGCCCTTAATTTATAATGCAGTCACCGGCGAAAATATCACTTTCGAGGAAGGTATCGAAAAGGGACGCCGCATCTGGAATCTAGACCGTGCGATATGGACACTCCAAGGCCGCCACGCGGATATGGAGGAGTTTGCGGAATACACTTACGAAGTCGGAGCAAAGCCTGGATACACGACATACGAAATCCCCTATTACGTTCCGGTCCAGACAAACGGGAAGTGGGAGTACAAAGACGTATCCGGCAGAACCCTCGATAGAACGAAGTTCAACGACTGGAAACGAAAATTCTACGAGTTCGAGAACTGGGATCCGGAAACCGGACGACCAACCCGGTCCGGATTGGAAGCATATGATCTGGGGTTTGTTGCGGACGAACTGGAAGCAAACGGCTTCCTTCAGGAGGGATAATCCATGGAACTGACACAACCATCAAACACGATCAAAGAGCGGGCCCAGGCAGAAGTTAGCCACGACGATCATCTCGTGGGGTATGAACTTCACGGAATGGCCGGAAATAAAGAAGTACAATTGCACACACTCGAAGAGGTGGCGTCCTTTATCCACACAGCCGATGTTGAGGAGTTATCATATGTCGTCGGGAGTGGTGGAACAGTTGGCTACGTCGATCTCGAAATTCTCGAAGGGTGGGTGCGGGACGTAATTCGAGATGCCGAGCTCGCTGACGAGATCGGGAAAATCAGAGAGGCAAACGACAGCTACGCCGACTGCGTAGAGCCAATATCCACCCTCATCGGCGAGCGTTTGGAACAGGCCAGGGAGGACTAAGCCCATGCGCTGGAAACGACCACTAATCACACTCGGTCTGCTCGTGGCCCTCGTGGGCGGGTACATCCTCGCCGCAGATGCGGCCGAGTTGTACCTCTGGCAGGCCTTCGAGTCCGGGTCGTACATCTACGACGTGCTGTTCGAAACTCTGGCCTGGGTTCTCCCCGCAGCTATCGGCAGTGGACTGCTATTCGGCGCAATCCACGCCGCCTACTCTGAGTCCGAACCCACCATCCGAGAAGGCCTCGTCCGTCGACACGAGGCTTTCGGGGCCTTCTTCGAGCACTGGGCAGCCACCGTCGGAATGCTGCTGCTCATCGGCTCCGGCATCTGGCTTGGCTTCCTCTTCGTACCTCGATTTGCCGGCACAACAGAAGCAGTGGGCTTGGCGATCAACGTTCACTGGGCCGGCGCTGCGATTCTGCTGTTCGCAGCGTCTTACCACGTCGGTGGGCTCCTCATGGGAGACCACCAGGAAATCCTGCCGAAATCGGGCGACCTCACAAACGCTGTCAGAAACGTCGCAAGCTACCTCCGGCTTGGCAACGCGCCCGAGGCTGAGAAGTACCTCCCGATTCAGCGGGTGAGTTACCTCATCTGGGCCGGATTGGTCGGCGTCGTTGCGATAACGGGACTAGTGAAAGCTGCTGACTACCCATGGGAGGTTGGTGGTGGATTGATGTCGGCGATGACACTATTGCACGATGTCTTTGCCCTGTTCACCATCCTGTTCCTGGCGGGGCACATCGGAGCGGTGCTCATGCCTTCGCACCTCCAGCAACTCCGGTCCCAGATTACTGGCTGGATACCAATAGAGTACGTCCGGTCCCACCACTCCCGGTGGCTCCCGGCAGAAAGTACCTCTCGGAGCCACAAGAGCGGAGAGGACTAAGAACGTATGGGATCGGTTCTTCTCGTCAACGCTCCGGTCGGTGAGACGACTGCAGGCACCCATGCGGCCCTCCATCCACCGCTCGGTCTCGGATATATCGGAGCCGTCCTTCGAGAGCGAGGACACACTGTTTCAGCGCGTGACCTGAACGTGACCGGAATGAACCCGGCCGTCATCGAACGGGCAGTCGATCGAAGCGAGGCGGACGTGCTCGGCGTCTCGGCCCACACGGAGACCTATCCAAACGCACTCGAAATTGCTCGCACGGCTACGGAGGTGAACCCTGACCTGACCGTCCTCCTGGGCGGCCCGCACGCCAGTGTGAACGATGCGGAGGCGGCCTCAGTCGACGCGATAGACTACGTCGTTCGAGGCGAAGGAGAACTGACCACAGCTGAACTGGTCACGACGGTCACCGAAGAGGGAGATCCAGAAGCTGTCGACGGAATCACGTTCGAGCGGGACGGGCAACTGATCCAAACACCTGATCGCCCGTATATCCAAGATCCGACCGAACTCCCGTTCCCTGCCCGCGATCTGTTCCCGCTTGAACTGTACCAACATCCAGGCAACATGCTCTTTTCGAGGGGTGGCTGTCCGTTCCAGTGTCATTTCTGTGCGGTCAACAACATTTGGGGCGATGGAACGCGTCGCTACAGAGCTATCGAGGACGTTCTCGAAGAGGTGAGGTTACTCGTGGATGAGTTTGGGGTCCAACAGATCAACTTCGCTGACGACACGTTCACCCTCCGACGAGACAAGACCGAAGAACTCCTCCGAGAGCTTCGGGATCTCGATACCCGGAACCCCTGGGACTTCACGTGCTCGACGCGAGTGGATCTGGTCGACGAGGACCTTCTGGAGACCTTGGCCGATGCCGGGTGTTCCGGGATCCAGTTCGGTGTGGAGGCGGGTTCCCAGGAAATTCTCGATTCGATCGGCAAGAAAATCTCGTTGACGGAAGCCAGAGATGCGATTGAAACCGCAGTCGACCTCGACATGGACGTCTTGGCATCCTTCATGTTCCCCCACCCCGACGATACAGCAGCGACGATCCGCCAGCAGGCTGACTTCATGCGAGAAGTCAAAGACACTGGGGCGGCGATTTCACTGGCATTCACCACGCCGTATCCGGGGACAGTGTACGACGAGTACGTCAAAAACGGAGATATCGAAGTGCGAGCCGAGACCTGGGACGAATATGACGCCAAACACCTCGTTATCGACACGAAAAACCTCTCGTTCGATAAGTTGGAGCGGCTCAAGGACGAGGTCATCGAAAAAAGTGGACTCAAGAAACGCACGTCCACGACGACAGCGACAGGGCCCTGATTAAGTCCACTTCAGTTCCAGCACCAACAATTTCTCGAACGGAAACGACGCCTCGCGAACGGTCTGTACATCGAACCCCGCCGATCGAGCCTGCGATTCGACCGCCTCGGGACCGGTAAGCGTACTCACGACCAGATACACGGCCCCGCCAGGGGCGAGCACGCGCCCGACGGTCTCCACGAAGGGCTCGATCACTTCCCGACCGGTCTCGCCCCCAGTCAGTGCGTCTTCGACCCAATCGTTTCGCGCCGCTAGCTCGACCCGCGGCAGATAGGGCGGATTGAACAGGACCGCGTCGAACACCCCTTCCTGGAAGGGCGCGACCAGATCACCGCACACGGCCTGAATGCCGAGCTCCCGCGCTCGCCGACAGGCGTGTGGATTGATGTCCGAACCGATGACCGTCGCGCCAGTCCCCTCACGAACCTCGCTTGCGACGTAGCCCGATCCCGTCCCAACTTCGAGCACCAGGTCCGCACCCTCGATCTCGGGACGGGCTGCCTCCAGAAGCAGGTGTGAATCCTCGGCCGCCTCGTAAATCTCGGTCTCGATTCCCCGTCGGTCGGCCAGGTCACTCATCGATTCGAGCGGCGGTGACGGCAATTTCGGCGAACTCGGCCGGTTCGAGCGCGTCGGGGCGCTTCCCCACGATCGAGTCTGGAAGCGCGTCGATCACAGCCTCCGGGTGTTCGATCCCGGAGATATGCACGGTGTTTCGGATCGCGTTGCGCACAGTCTTGCGCCGCTGGGTGAAAAGTGCCTTGACGAGATCGAGGAAGGCCTGATCGTTCGGGACCTCGTACTCGGGGGTCCGGGGCGTGACGGTGACGATCGCGCTGTCCACCGCGGGCTGGGGGTCGAAGGCTTCGGGCGGGACGGGTTCGACGATCTCTACGTCGGCGTAGTGCTGGGCCCCGACTGACAGTCGCCCGTAGTCACTCGTCCCGGGCGTGGCGACCAGCCGGTCGGCGACCTCGGCCTGGAACATGAGCACCGCGGGCCGGTGACGGCGGAGCAATCGGAAGGTCACCGGCGTGGAGATGCCGTAGGGGAGATTCGAGATACAGACGGAGTAATCGGGAAGGTCGATCTCCATTCCGTCGCCCTCGAGGATCGTGAGACGGCCGTCGGCCACAGCCTCGGCGAACTCCGTTTCGAGAAACCCGACCAGGGCAGCATCCCGCTCGATGACGGTTACGTGATCGGAAACGGCAAGCAGGCGGTCGGTAAGCGCACCGGCCCCCGGACCGATCTCCAGGACGTGAGACAGGTCGAACGCCGAGGCGTACTCCGGGATTCGGTCGAGGACCCGATCGTCGACGAGGAAGTGCTGGTCCTGGTTCGGGTCGCCGCGGCCGGCGGCGGCCACGAGTCGGTCCGGGTCTCGCGCGGTCATTGGCCGGAGTTGCGGGCCGAGCGCTTTACCCCTTACGAGCCGACGAAGATCCGGTATTTGAGATCCTCGTCGGTGAGTTCAGCCCGGATCCGGTCGACGACGATTGACTTCGGATCGTGGAGACCGGACACCCGCGATTCGAGGTCCTCGAAGGACTCGAAGGGGCCGCGCTTGCGCGCATCCAGAATGTTATCCCGGAGTTTGTCCCCGATTCCGGGGAGCAGGTTGAGCTGGTGCATCCGGAGGCTCACGGGCTGAGCCTCGGTGAAGAAGTCGACGAAACGCCGTTCATCGGCCGTGACGATCTCCTCGATGACGTACTCCAGTTCGGACTGTGCGCCATCGGAGAGGTCCTCGTACTCGACCTGCCGCCCGCGCTCGATGCCCGAGTCGAAATCGGGGCGGAGCTGAATCCGGTCGCCGATCGAGACGTCCGCGTCGTCCCCAAGTGTCAGTTCGTAAAGCGAGAAGTGCTCGGTGCCGACCGCGTAGATCACCGGCGAACGTCGATACTGGGGTTCGTCGGCGTCGCTGCGACCGTGTGGGAGGAAATCGAGTACGACCCCGTGGGCGACGTCCGACTCGGCGCTGTCCTCGGTCATGTCCCGGCCTACGTGAAGGCGGAACTTAAACGGTGGTCTCCACTGGCGGGTGGAGTGACAAAACGGACCCCCAGATTCAGGCGTACTTCGAGACGATGTCGAGAATCGCGTCGAGTTCCTCACCGTCCAGGGCGTACCGCTCCTGGGCGAACACCGAGCGGAGTTCCGTTCGCGTGCGCGGGAGGAGATTAGCGATCTTGTACGCGACCGGGTCCTCGACGTACTCCAGGTCCGAGAGCTCCGCGACCAACTCGCGGGACTCCTCGACGTCGAGCACGGCAAACCGGTTGACGTGGTCGATGGCGCGGGCCAGTTCGTATCGGAGTTCCCGGTCCTCGTCGCCTGCCCGTTCGGCCTCGACATCGGCGAGGAGTTCTTTGGCCTCGGGAATCGTCAGTAGCTCCTCGTCGAGAGTCTCTTTGAACAGAGACATTACTCAGTCTGCTCGTGGAGGTGGGCGGGGCCGACGAGGAGGGTCTTCTCCTTGCCCCGGTCGGAGATCGCGACCTTGTAGGCGGTGCCCTGTTTCCCGACGACCTCACCGGTGAGGCCGTTGAATCGGGCGTGGAAGCGACCGTCCGGGACGCTGGGGTCGATGCGGAGATGGACGGACTGTCCTTCGTCGAACTCCGCGACGGATCGCTGGGGCGGGGACGTCCCGCGCTGGCGTGGTGGGTTCGAGAGTTTGTTCCGGGTGCCTTCGAGGGGTCCATTGGACGACGGCATAGTAGTACGAACCGATAGAGCGGTGACGGTTAAAAAACGCACGTTCCCGTTCAGGAGGTGGGATCGACGGTGAACAGCTCCGTATCCGCGGGAACAGCAAACACGCCGAGTCTGGCTCCGGCGTCGAGCCAGGCGTGACCGTAGGAGAACGCTGCGAGGGCGTTGACCGGATCGTCGGTCGCCCGGAAGTGGCGGCCGTCCTCCAGGTAGGAGACCGCCATCTCCATGAACTCCACCGCGACGGTATCAAGGGGCGTTCCCTGGGCAGGCACTGGTTCGGCCGCCTCGATTGCCGCTTCGAGCAGTGACTCGTACCGATCGGTCTTCTCCTGGAGGTCCGCAGGCATGACCGGGACGAGGTCCGGGACGGCCCTAAACGTGCCGACAGGTCGTGAGAGTGCGTGAAATGGCCACAAACGGCACGGAAACGGACAACTGCGGCCGATGGCGCAAGGTAAATAGGGACTTCAGTCACTTTGATATTGTATGGAAGCCCCACAAACGGATACGTCGTCGATCGGCGAGGAGACCGATGAATCGGCGGCCGAACACCAGCGACTGGTCATCGTGGGCTCGGGCATTGCAGCACTGACAGCGGCCATCTATGCGGGACGGGCCAACAACGACCCGCTCCTGATCGAGGGCGACGAGCCGGGTGGCCAGCTCACGCTCACGACAGAGGTCGACAACTATCCCGGGTTCCCCGACGGCATCAACGGCTCCGAGTTGATCAACCGGATGCGCAAACAGGCCGAGAAGTTCGGCGCGGAGATCGAGCACGGGATCGTCGAGTCCGTTGATGACTCGACCTATCCCTTCGAGCTCACGCTCTCGAATGACACCGTCTACACCGCGGACGCCGTGATCGCCGCGAGCGGAGCCAGCGCCCGACTGCTGGGCATCGAGGGCGAGGACGACCTGATGGGCTATGGCGTCTCGACCTGTGCGACCTGTGACGGCGCGTTCTTCCAGGGCGAGGACATGATCGTCGTCGGCGGCGGCGACGCCGCGATGGAGGAGGCCGATTTCCTGACGAAGTTCGCCGACACCGTCTACCTGGTCCACCGTCGCGAGGAGTTCCGCGCGGAGGACTACTGGATCGATCGCACCATGGAGAACGTCGAGGAAGGGGACATCGAACTCGTGAGGAACACGGAACTCACGGAGATCCACGGGAGTCCCGAGGATGGCGTCGACCACGTTCACGTGGTCTCCCACCCGGATGGTCACCCAAAGGAGAAACTCGAAGCCGGTGAGGATGTCGAGGAGGACACGATGGACGTGGCCGCGGTGTTCGTCGCGATCGGCCACACCCCCAACACGAACTACCTGGTGGACACGGGCGTCGAACTCGACGACGAGGGCTACATCGTCACGCAGGGCGGCCGCGGCGGCAACCAGACCATGACCGACGTCGAGGGGATCTTCGGCGCGGGCGACGTGGTCGACTTCCACTACCAGCAGGCAGTCACGGCCGCCGGGATGGGCAGCCAGGCAGCCCTTGACGTGGACGAATGGCTCGCGAAGGAAGCCCCAGCGACGCCGGAATCCGAGCCAGTCACCGCCGACGACTGACTCGATGGGCAGCTTTACAAGTGGTCTCGGCCAATGCCATCCATGGCCGATTCGATTACGGTAACCGTCGAGACCGAAACTGGTACGGACGAGATCGCTCTCCCCCTGGACGTTATTGATCTCTACCGAGAGGAACCCGATGAGACAGACGCCATGATCGCCGCGGACATGCTCGTGATGGCCTTCACCGAGCGCGCACACGCACTGGCCCACCACAGCGAGGACGAGGCCACTGACGTGGATCTGGAAGCGATCGAGGGCGAGATGCTCGAGGCCTTCGAGGACCGCTTCGGTGTGAGCTACGCCGAGGCGACGGGCCACTCCCACTAAGGTCTTCTCTCAGTCGACTTCGTACTCCAGGAGCACGCCGTCGTCTAGTTCGCTGACCGACTGCAGGTTCACCGACGGGTAGTCCTCGGTGAAGCCCGTGCCATCAGCCAGCGTTGGGGCATCACGGCCGCCGATCAGCATGGAGCCCACAAAGACGCTGAGTTCGTCGACCAGTCCGGCCGCAAAAAGCGAGAAGATGAGTTCGCCCCCGCCCTCGACGAGGAGGCTGTCGATCCCCGTCGCATCGAGACGGTTTAATGCGGCCGTCAGGTCGACCTGGCTCGTCCCGGCTTCCAGAATGGAGACTCCGGCACGTTCCAGGCTATCGACGTGTTCGGTCGGAACAGCTTCGCTGACGAGGACGTACGTCTCGGTCGTGTCATCGAGGACACGTGCGTCGGGCGGGGTCCGTGCCCGTGAATCCGCGACGATCCGGGTCGGGTGGTCAGCAGGCTGCTCGCCGTGCGCGGCAGGGTCATCGAGTGTCAGCGAGGGATCGTCCGCGAGGACCGTTCCGACCCCGACCATGATGGCGTCGTACTCGGCGCGCAAGCGCTCGACCCGGGCGAAGTCCTCGGGTCCGCTGATAGCCAGCTGCTCGCGCTCGCGGGAGGCCAGTTTCCCGTCGACGCTCATGGCGGCGTTCACGGCCACGTGCATGCAAGAGCGATCGCCAGCCGTCGGGGAAACGCTTTCGACTGGGACCGGTCGTCCATACCCTTTTACCGTCGGGCGGCAGTACTCTTCCACGATGACTACCCAGGGACGAACCCCCGGCCCACGCGAGGCAACCACGCCGCGCGAGGACGGCCGAGTCAGTCGAGAACGCACGCCGGAGGTGCCACGATGAGCGGGGCCGCCCCGACCCGCGAGGTCGCCTACCGGGTCTTCGCCGACGAGTTCGAAGCGGCCACGTACACGTACGCCGAGAGCGACGAGGAACGAGCCCCACAGTACCTCGTCACGCCGACGGGCGCACGGGTGAACCGCGTGTTCGTCGTGGGCGCACTCACCGAAACCGAGGAAGTGAGCGATGGGGTACTTCGCGCGCGAATCGTCGATCCCTCCGGGGCGTTCGTCTGCTATGCCGGCCAGTACCAGCCCGACGCCCTGGCCTTCTTCGAGGAAGCCGAACCGCCGATGTTCGTCGCACTCACGGGCAAGGCCCGGACCTTCGAACCGGAGGACTCGGATCGAATCTTCACGTCGCTGCGCCCCGAACGTGTCAACGAGGTCGACGCGGACACCCGGGATAGCTGGGTCGTCCAGACCGCCATGCACACCCTCGAACGAACGGGCCTGATGGGCATGGCCCTCGACGCGGACGAGCGCGGCGACGAACTGGAAGCCCGGTTGATCGATGCGGGGGCCAGTCCGGCACTCGCAGCGGGCATTCCCCGCGCGATTTCGACCTACGAGCCGACGACCGGTTATCTCGAAGCAGTCCAGGAGATGGCCCTTTCCGCCGTCGAGATGGTGGCCGGCGAAACGGATGCCGTCGAAAGCGTCGATTTCGCCCCCGACGAGGGAGGCGACGGAACCGTATTGACCGGATTTACGGACATCACGCTGGACGATTCGGTCGCCGAACCGGTCGAGCAATCGGCGACCGAAGCGGACGAACCAGCCACCCCAGGAGCGGCCGCCACCGGAACAGCCGAGCCAACTGAACCCCCGGCCACCACCAAGACGAGCGAGGACGAACCGACGACCGACTCGGAAACGACCGAGGAGCCCGAAACCGAGCCGACGTCGGAAACGGAGGAACAGGTGGCTGGAACCGAGGAACCGACCGCCTCACCGAAGGAACCGAACTCGGAGGCTCCGGACACCACAGAGCCGGATATGCCCAGCGACGCCGAAATGGAGGCCGTCTCCGAGCCAGCTGACGAGCCAGCGGAGGACGAACTCTACGAGCTCTCTGCGGAAGAGCGAGCCGAAGTCAAGGAGAACTTCGACGTGGGGTTCGAGAGCGGGGCGGAGTTCGAGCCCTCCGAGGGCGCGGAAACGCCCGAAGGGACAGACACGATGGCCGGCAAAGAGGCCGAACCGGCCGCCGAGGATGAGCCCATGGAGGACAAGTCGGAAAAAACAGAGACGGGCCAGGCAGACCCGGAGACTGCGGAGGACACGAACACGGATACGAAGCCGGACGAGACCGACACGCAGGGGACTGACGAGGAGACGGAGGAGGAAACAGAGGCAGAATACCCACAGGCAGCGGACCTCTCCGAGGGCGAAGTGCAGAACCTGGTCGTCAACACGCTCCAGGAACTCGGGGACGGCGACGGGGTCCCTCGTCCCGAGCTGATCGAAACCCTCGAAGACCGCCACGGACTGAGCGAGGACGCCATCGAGGATGCCATCGAGGACGCCTTGCTCGGTGGGCGTTGTTTCGAGTCCGGAGCGGACGCGTTGAAGCCGATCTGAATGCCGGCGATCGAACCGATCGAGGGCGAGCCAGCCGCGGTCGCGGACGGGCCCGAGGGCCCGATCCTGGTAGTCGCCGATTACCACGCAGGCATCGAAGGACGATACCGTCGGGAGGGCGTCGAGGTCGAGAGCCAGGCGGCCGAGCGACGGGAGCGACTCGCCAGCCTGCTCGATCGCGTGGACCCCGTCCAGGTCCTCTTTCTCGGGGATCTGGGCGATCACATCGGGCAGCCGGACGGCGCCGAACTGGAGGAACTCATGGAGCTCGAACACCGCCTGCGCCATCGGGAGGCCCTCCTCGTTCCGGGCAACCACGACGGGCTGCTCGGGGACGCAATCGACGTGACGGTCACGGCGGGGACTGGCGTGCGCATCGGCGAGTTGGGCTTTGCCCACGGGCACACCTGGCCCGACCCGTCGGTGCTCGACGTGTCGATCCTCGCACTCGGCCACGAACACCCCTGTGTCAGACTCGAAGACGAGGTCGGCGGGAGTCGAGTGGAACGAGTCTGGCTGCGGGGCGACGGAGACCCCGCTCCCTTCGAGGATCACTACGACGCCGATATCGACGGGCCGGACGAAATCGTCGTCTTCCCGGCGTTCAACGAACTCGTGGGCGGCACGTGGGTGAACGTCCCCGGCCAGGAGTTCCTCGCACCGTTTCTCCCCGCCGCAGCCCCGACCGCGCAGGCCTACCTCCTCGACGGCACCCGATTGGGTCAGTACGACTCGATCTAGGGCGAGCAACGGGCTTAACCTCACCTCTCCGTTAGACCCGACAATGAGCGAGACGGGGCGTGCTGACGCCTTCGCCGCCCTCGGGCCCGAGGTCCGGGCGGCCCTCTCCGAGCGAGGGTTCTCCACCCCGACCGAGCCACAGCGCCGGGCAATACCACCCATCGCCGCCGGCCAACACACCCTGGTGATCGCGCCGACGGGCACCGGGAAGACCGAGACGGCGATGCTCCCGATCTTCGACGCGCTCGTCGCGGACGATCGGGACGGGTTCGGCGCGCTCTACATCACGCCGCTCCGGGCTCTCAACCGCGACATGCGGGACCGCCTGGAGTGGTGGGGCGAAACCCTCGACCTGGACGTGCAGGTCAGACACGGCGACACCACCCAGTACCAGCGACAGAAACAGGCCGAAGATCCGCCCGACGTGTTGGTGACCACTCCTGAAACCGTGCAGGCGATGCTCACGGGCTCGACGCTCCGCGAGGGACTCGAAGACGTGGGCTATGTCGTGATCGACGAGGTTCACGAACTCGCCGCCTCGAAGCGCGGAGCCCAGTTGACAGTCGCCATGGAGCGACTGCGCGAACTCGCGGGCCCAATCCAGCGGGTCGGCCTCTCGGCAACGGTTGGCGATCCCGGCGAGGTCGGGAAGTTCCTCACGGGCGATCGTGGCTGTGAGATCGTCTCGGTGGACGTGACGAGCAAGATCGACGTCGAAGTGGTCCAGCCGGAGATCACGCCCGCCGATCGCAACCGCTCCTCGGAGCTGATGACCACGGCCACGGTCGCGAGTCACCTGCGATACATCACCGAACTGGTCGAGGCCCACGACTCGACGTTGATATTTGTCAACACCCGCCAGACCGCCGAGGCGCTCGGCTCCCGCTTCAAGGAGATGGGCGCGAACATCGGTGTGCATCACGGGTCACTCTCGAAGAGCGCCCGGATCGAGGTCGAGGACAGCTTCAAGGCGGGCGAACTCGACGCCCTGCTCTGCACCTCCTCGATGGAACTGGGGATCGACGTGGGGCGGATCGACCACGTGGTCCAGTACGCCAGCCCCCGCGAGGTCGCCCGGCTCCTCCAGCGAGTCGGACGGGCGGGCCACCGACACGACACCGTCTCGTCAGGGACCGTCGTCACGGGCCACCCCGACGATACGCTCGAAGCGCTCGCGATCGCTCGTCGGGCGACCGACGGACAGGTCGAGCCAGCCGAGATCCACCACGGGAGTCTGGATGTCGTCGCGAACCAGGTCGTCGGGCTGGCGATGGACGCCGGCGAGATTTCCGCCCGCGGAGCCTACGAGATCGTGACGAACGCCTACCCGTTCCGTGACCTCGAGAAGGAGACGTTCAGGGAGGTGGTCCGGGAGCTCAACTCGAATTACATCATCTGGCTTGACGAGGCCGCAGACCGCATCGAGAAGTCCGGGGGGACCTGGCAGTACTACTACCGGAACCTCTCGATGATCCCAGACGAGGAGACCTACGAGGTCTTCGACATCGCCAGCGGGGCCCAGGTCGGCACCCTCGACGAGCGATTCGTCGTCAACTTCGCCGAACCGGGTGCGACCTTCATCCAGCGGGGAGACATGTGGCGGATCTCCGAGATCGACGAGGACAAGGAGCGGGTCGAGGTCTCGCCGATCGAGGATCCGGCCGGCGAGGTGCCCTCCTGGACCGGTCAGGAGATCCCGGTTCCGTATCCGGTGGCCCAGGAGGTCGGCGAGCTACGGGGGGTCGCCGCGGACCAACTGGAAACCGGCGCGCCGAGTGACGCGGTCGCCGCGGACCTCGCGAGTCGCTACCCGGCCGGGACCGACACCATCGAGGACGCCCTGGGACAGATCGAGCGTCACGTCGAGTCGGGCGCGCCGCTCCCGACCGACGACCGGATCCTGATCGAATCACACGGCCGGACGATCGGCGTGAACGTCGCCGGCGGGCTCAAGGGCAACGAGACGATCGGCCGACTGCTCGCGGCACTGCTGGGCCAACAGACGGGCTCCTCGGTCGGGATCGACGTGGATCCCTACCGGATCGAACTGGAGGTTCCCCGGGGCATCAGGGCCAACGACGTTCGCGAGGTGCTTCGGACGACCGATCCCGAACACGTCGGCCCGCTCCTGGAGTTGAGTCTGAACGGCTCCGAGACGCTGAAGTTCACCCTCTCGCAGGTCGCCGCGAAGTTCGGCGCGCTCAAGCGCTGGAAGGGCGGCGACGGCGTCTCGCTGAATCGGGTGATGGCCGCCCTGGAGGACACCCCAGTCTACGACGAGGCAGTGCGGGAAGTCTTCCACGAGATCCTGGACATCGACCGGGCCAGGGAGATCCTCGCAGCGATCCAGTCCGAGGACGTCGAACTCGCCTCGGTCGGGGAGCGAACCGCCATCGGCACCGGCGGGCGACAGAGCGGGTCGGAGCTTTTGACCCCCGAGAACGCCGACGCGAGCGTGATCGAGACGGTCAGAGAGCGCATCCAGGAGGACGACGTCCGACTCGTTTGCCTGCACTGTCTGGAGTACGACCGCGAAACCACGGTCAAGCGGGTCCGGGACCAGCCCCAGTGCCCACACTGTGAGTCGACCCAGATCGCCGCCCTCAGTCCCTACGCCGAGGATGTCGTCTCGGCCATCAAGGCCCAGGACAAGGACGAGGAACAGCAGCGACGCACCGAGCGGGCCTATCGGAACGCCAGCCTCGTCCAGGGCCACGGCAAGCAGGCGGTCATCGCCCTCTCGGCCCGCGGCGTCGGCCCCGAGAACGCCGCACGGATCATCAACCGGCACCGCGAGTCCGAGAGTGACTTCTACCGGGACATTCTGGAGCGCGAACGGGAGTACGCCCGGACGAAGGCATTCTGGTAACGATTTTCCGAGGGGCGCGCGAAACGCACCCCTCGCTAAAACGATCGTGAAAACCGAAGGGAAGGGGAGCCTGCCGATACTATTCGCCGTCGAGCGACCCTAACACGCGCTCGCTGAGTTCCGTCGGGGTCTCGACCACCTCGTCTGCTGGCGAGCGGTCGGTGCCGTCGTCTGTCCCGTGAGCAGCGTAGGCAACCGTGTAGGCCCCGGCGCTGGCGGCGGCCGCAATGCCGTTCTCGGAGTCCTCCACGACGACTAAATCGGTCGGTTCCCGATCCAGTCGTTCGGCGATCGTCTCGTAGATCAGCGGCTCCGGTTTGCCCGGGCCGTCGAGGTTCGCCGCGCTGAGTACCTCGTCGAAGCGGCCGTCCAGATCGTGGCTCTCGAAGACGATGTCGATCCACCGGGGATACGAGGAGGTCGCGAGCCCGATGGGGACCGAACGCTCCCGGATCGCATCGAGCAGGTCGTGGAAGCCGGTGAGGAGGTCAGCCCGCTCGTAGACGCCCGCCGCCTCCTGATCGAAAAGGTCGAAGTACGCCTCCCGGGAGACCTGCAGGTCATACTCGGCGGCCAGCAGGTCGTACTGATCGTGGACGTTGATCCCGGTGATGTCCAGGGGGTCGACGTCGTGGCCGGCGGGCAGCGCAGTATCCAGGATCTCCACCTCGGCCTCGATCCAGTACTGCTCGGTGTCGACGATCACCCCGTCCATATCGAAGACGACAGCCGAAGTCATACCCGACCTTACGAGTGCTGCGAGGAGAGGGTGTCGCTTCTCGATCTGTCCTCCCGGTCGAGAGTGTCTATCGCCGCTTCGAAGTGTGCACCCGTGATGGTGATCGCCGCCTCCTCGTCGGCCCCGTTCCGGACAGCCCCTCGAATCGCCCGCATTGAGGCCGCACGAACCAGCGCCTCGATGTCCGCGCCCGTGTACCCGGCCAGGTCGTCGGCGAGGGCCGCGAGATCGACGTCCGCGGCCAGCGGTTTGTCCTCGGTTTTGACACGCAGGATCGCCAGGCGAGCGTCCCGGTCCGGTTCTGGCACGAGTAACTGCCGTTCCAGTCGGCCGGGGCGGCGCAGCGCCGGGTCGATCGCTTCGAGCCGGTTGGTCGCGCCGAGGACGATCAGGTTCGGGTCCGCGGCCGCGCCGTCGAGTTCGGTCAAAAGCTGGGAGACGACCCGCTCGGTGACTTCCTGGGTGTCACCCCGTCGCCCCGCGATGGCATCGAGTTCGTCCAGGAAAATCACCGTCGGTGCGGCCTGACGGGCGCGCTCGAAGAGCTCGCGGACCGCCCGTTCTGACTCCCCGACGTAGCGGTCGAAGAGCTCCGGCCCCGCGACCCGGATGAAATTGACCCCGCTCTCGCTCGCGACGGCCCGGGCGAGCATCGTCTTCCCGGTTCCCGGCGGCCCGTAGAGCAGGATACCCGAGGGCGGATCGGTCGACGTGGCTTCGAAGAGTTCGCGGTGGGTGCGTGGCCACTCCACGGCCTCCCGCAGCGCCTGTTTGACGTCATCGAGTCCGCCGATATCCGCAAACGAGGTCGCCGGCATCTCGGCGACGAACTCGCGCATCGCGGAGGGTTCGACCGCCGACAGCGCGGCTTCGAAGTCCTGGCGAGTGACCGAGAGCTCAGCCTCGTCGTCCCGATACCGGCCCATGGCGACCATCGCGGCCTCGACGACCAGCGCCTGCAGATCGGCTCCGACGAATCCGTGGGTCCGTTCGGCCAGCGCCGAGACGTCCACGTCCTCGGTCAGGGGCATCCCCCGGGTGTGAATGTGGAGGATCTCCTCGCGACCCTCCCGGTCAGGCACACCGATCTCCACTTCGCGATCGAAACGCCCCGGGCGTCTGAGTGCGGGGTCGATCGCGTCCACGCGGTTCGTCGCCCCAATGACGACGACCTCACCGCGGGCCGCAAGCCCATCGAGTTCCGAGAGGAGTTGGGCGACGATCCGGTTCTCCATGTCCCCGCCGTCGTCGCGCTTCCCGGCGATGGCATCGAGTTCGTCGAAGAAGATCACGCTCGGGGCCTGCTCGCGAGCCTCCTCGAAGACACTCCGGATCCGCTGTTCGGACTCGCCTTTGTACTTCGTGACAATCTCGGGCCCGGAGATCGAGATGAAATGCGCGTCGGCCTCGTTGGCGACGGCCCGGGCGATTCGGGTCTTGCCAGTTCCCGGCGGCCCGAAGAGGAGCACGCCCTTCGGGGAGTCGATTCCGAGTCGCTGGAACAACTCGGGCTCGGAGAGGGGCGCTTCGATGAGTTCACGCACGGCCGCCAGTTCGTCATCGAGTCCGCCGATGTCCTCGTAGGTGACGCCCACGTCGGAGGCGGCATCGTCGGCTGCCTCGAGGTGGACGACCGTCTCCTCGGTGACCCGGACGGGGCCCGTGGGGTCGGTGGCCGTCACGCGAAACTCGCCCAATGAGTCGACTTTCACCTGCTGGGACGTCCGAAGCGAGCGATTTCTGAGACGCCTGCCCACGGCCCGTTCGAGGGTGGCAGGATCGACGCCGGGGTCGGCGGTTGGGACGAGTGTGACCGAATCGGCTTCAGCGAGTTCGACCGGCGTGATCTCGACTCGGTCGCCGACGGCCACCCCGGCGTTGGCCCGGAGTTCCCCGTCGGCCCGCAGTTCGTTGGGCCCGAGGTCGCTCCGCCCCGGCCAGACCCGTGCCACGGTCGCCTCCTCGCCGACGATCCGGACCGACTCGCCGCTCAACACCCCCAGTTCGCGCATCGCGGCCCGGGAGAGCCTGATCACTCCCTGTCCAGCGTCCCGCGGCTGGGCCTCCCGCAGAACGGCCTCGATGGCCGGTGTCCCGCTCATGTGCGTGCTTCGCGTCCAGCGGTTAAAGGATGGCGGGGGAATGCCTATACTGCCGGGGCATCGATATAGAGATATGGTAACGGAAACCACGAAAGACGGGGTCACGTGGTACGTCTGTGAGAAATGCGGGATGATGTTCGACGATCCAGCGGACGCCCGCCAGCACGAGACGAATTGCGACGCCGAAGATCCGACCTACTTGCAGTGATCAGTTCTCACTCAGTTCGTACATCTGCTCGCCGAGTTCGTCCTCCTCGAAGACGAAGACCCGACCGTCGACGGCATCCATGTCGGCCGTGATCTCGACCGCGAGGCCGTCGACGGACGCGACGACTCCCTCGAAGAGTTCCGTCGATTCCCCCGGGTCGAGGTAGACCCGGCCGACCCCGCTGGATTCGAGAATGTCGTCGGCCGTTTTCAGCTCGTTGACGTAGGTCATCACACCCTCGGTCTCGGACTCGTCGGTGACCAGCACCTGCACGTCCTTTCCGGGTCGGCACCGCAAGGTGCCCGTGACGAGTTCGGGGATGCCGTTGTAGAAGACCCGGCGGTTGTCCTGGTAGCTGACATAAATACCGCCCTCGTCCAGTTCGACGCCGAGCGGCTCGGGTGCCACCTCGCTGCGTTGGCTCATGGGTGAGTTTTCCCATCCGGGATCAAAAGCCCGCCGTTCCGAAAGATCGGCAACCGTAAGTGACCGCTCGCAGAACTGCCGCCATGGACGGACGCGCACGGGCCCCGGCCGCCGGGACGGTGCTCAACGCACTGGCGACGGGGTACGGATCGGCCTTCGCCATCGAGGAGTACGTCACCGCGGAAGTTGCCCTCGAAGGCGAGACGGTCCACGGCGAGATCGCGGGCCACCCCGAGGCGGACACGACGCTGATCGAAGCGGCCGCTCTGGCGGTCCTCGATGAACTGGGGGAGACCGGCGGACTGCGGATTCGAACCGAGAGCGACGTCCCGATGGCCGGCGGGCTCAAGAGTTCGAGTGCGGCGGCGAACGCCACAGTGCTGGCCACGCTTGCCGCACTCGGCCAGGCCGACGCGATGGATCGCGAGGCGGCCGCCCGGCTCGGTGTGCAAGCAGCCCGTGAGGCCGGCGTGACGGTCACCGGGGCGTTCGACGATGCGAGCGCGAGCATGCTCGGTGGCCTGACGATCACGGACAACACCGACGACCGCCTGCTCGAGCGGGACACGGTCGACTGGGACGTCGGCGTCTGGATCCCGCCGGAGCAGGCCTTTAGCGCCGAAGCGGACGTCGATCGCTGTCAGCGAATCGCACCAGTGGCCGACGTAGTCCGGGACCTCGCGGAAGGCGGTCAGTACGCCACCGCGATGACCATAAACGGGTTGGCCTTCGCCCCGGCCCTCCAGCAGCCGACCGAGCCGATGATCGAGGCGCTGCCGGAGGCGGCGGGCGTCTCGCTGTCCGGGACTGGACCGAGTTACGTCGCCGTTGGGGACGAGTCGGCCATCGAGACGGTCCTCGACCGCTGGGAGCAACGAGACGGGCGAACGATTCGGACACGGACCCAATCGACGGGGGCGACAATCGAATGAGTGAATCTAACACACCAGCCGAGACGCCGACCGAGGAGATGTCCCTGGACGACCTCCGCGAGGAGATCCGGATGATCGACCACGACATCGTGGAGTTGATCGCCCGGCGGACCTACGTCGCGGACACGATCGCTGACGTCAAAGCCGAGAAGGGGCTTCCGACGACCGACGAGAGCCAGGAGCAGGCCGTGATGGATCGGGCCGGGGAGAACGCCGAGAAGTACGACGTGGAATCGAATCTGGTCAAGGCGATTTTCAGGCTGTTGATCGAGTTGAACAAGGTCGAACAGCGGGAGAACCGGTAGGCAAAAAGACTGTTCCAGGGCCTCTTACGCGCACCCACAGTCTACAAGGGTTTACGGATAGCGCGACTCACAGATGACCGCAACCCCGAAACCGGTGACTCAACCCAGACCGAGACTCAGTTTCAGTGCCTCATCCACCTTGGCCATTGTCGGCTCGCTCAAACTCCCGACAACCGACTGAATCCGCTTTTCGATGGAGACGACACGGATCTGGTCGAGACGAACCGAGGAGTCCTTCTCGAACGATGACCCATCCGCTTCGACCAGTACTTCGAATGGGTAACCTCGGTGTGTCCCTGTCGTCGGAGCAACGATGGTCGTACTCGAATTGCGATTTCCAATATCGTTTTGCACGACCACCGCAGGTCGAGTCTTTTTCATCTCGTGGCCTTCGGCAGGGGCAAGGCCAACGATAACGATGTCTCCCCGACGAACCGCGAGACCCTCACTCATCCATCGAGTCCGTCCACGCCTCAACAGACGCCCCCTCCCACTCCGTAGCGAGACGGCCGGCGCTCTGGGAAGCCTCGCGGTACGCAGCGGCTAATTTTTCCTCGTCGGGTCGTTCGGACTCGACTTCGACGACAGCGACAGTCACCCGCTTGTTAGCATACTCCGTCCCTAGGTAGATTCGGCCTCGGTCGTCGGTCTCGTTGGTTCGCATGTCCCGCGCATCCACCTTCGGCATGGTACACACTACGGTGCAGTTCTGGATAACTCTTGCCCACCATTACCCACAGCGTTATTTTCCCAAACGCACAATCGATATTGTCTAATGGATTTGAACAAGCAGCGGGAAACCCGCGAGAGGATCCGAAACTGGACTCACGATCAGTACGACGCGACAAGGTCTTCGAGCTTTCCGTAGCCCTCCGGGGTGTGTGGAGCCGTCAGCGGCGAGACGCTTATGTGGCCCTCGACAACGGCCCGACGGTCAGTATCGGAGCCGTCGGCCAGACTCTGGGTCTCCATGCGCTGCCACATCCGGTCTTTCAGGGACACCCACTCGCCGTCGCGTTCGGCGGTCATGTCGTAGGCTCGGGAGGGGCGGGTCACGCGCATCCCCTGCGGTTCCACGTCCGGGTCCGGGGCGTTGAGGTTGAGGTAATCCGCCTCCTCGAACACGCCGCTACCCACGGCGTTCTCGACGAGGTGTCTCGTGGCCCGGGCCGCATGGTCGTAGGCCTCGATATCGAGCGTGCGCTTCCACTTCTCGTCGGGCAAGTACAGCGAGGTCGCGATCGAGGGCACGTCGAAAAACGCCGCCTCGACGGCGGCACTGACTGTCCCCGAGCGTCCGAGGACGTACATCCCGAGGTTCGCGCCTTTGTTGATCCCGGCGACGACCACGTCGGGATACGGAGCAAGCGAACCGATGCCGGCGACGACACAGTCCACGGGGGTCCCCTCGATGGCATACCCCAGGTCGGTCTCCCGGACTCGGACCTCCCGCGAACTGGCCCGTCCGACGGCACTCTTGTTGTCCGCCGGCGCGACGACGGTGACCTCCCCGACCGTCGAGAGTTCCTGGGCGAGCGCTCGAATCCCGGGGCTCTCGATGCCGTCGTCGTTCGTCACGAGGATGTCAAGGGACCCGGACATACGACTGTCGAGGAGGGCCCGGCGCAAAAGCACACCGCCTCAGGCGTCGACGATGGTCTCCTCGTCGACGACCAGGTTGTACGCCCCCTCGTCGTCGTTGTAGAGTGCCAGCACGTTGGTCACCGAGAGCAGATCGCCGTAGCCCGCCCGGCGGAGGGCCTGGTTCAGTTCCGTCTCGTTAACCAGTACGGCGAAGTGATTCTCGGACTCGCTGCCGTCGCTGATCTTGTACAGCGGGTGCCCGTCCTCGGCGAGGTTCCGGGAAAGTTTCGCGACGACCAGGTCGATCCGACTCCCGACGTGTGTTTCCATTTCGCCCAGCATCGCGACGTTCGACCGGGAAAGCGCCAGGTCATAGCGACGCTCGCTGTCGGTCCGAAGGATCGAGTAGGAGTACTTGACGGAGGTGTTCGTCACGGTCGCGGCGCGGTCAGCTTCCTCGGCCAGGGTAGCCTGGACCCCCGGCACCGTGATATCGGGCTGCTGGTCGAAGGACCAGCAGTCCTCCGTGGGCCGTTCGTTCGGCCAGAGCCGGACTGTCGGCCCGTAGACGGTCGCGCCACGCGTTTCGAGTTCGCGCTCCACCTCGCGAAGCTGGATGCTCGTGTTGCGGTCGGCAGGGGCGGTCAAGACGAGCGAGCCGTCTGGAGCGAGTAGATCGAGGTAGCGTTCGGCAGTCTCGACCGGGTTCTCCAGTTCCGAGAGCACGTTGTTGAAGAAGATCAGATCGTAGGTCTCACTCGACTCAAAAGCCTCGGCTGTCTCCCGGGCGATCGAAACCGAGACGTTTCGTGGTCCGCTGCCCAGCAGCGCTTCGAGCACGTCGGCGGCTGTGGATGGCTCGACGGCCTGATAATCCAGCACGGGGAGCGAGTCCGGCTCGCGGTTCGGCACGTCGAAGTAATCCGTGATCGCCAGCGCTGGTCCACCCACACCGGCTCCCACATCCAAAATCCGGGCCTGACTGGGAACGAGCCCCTCTCGTGAGAGTTCGGCGAGCAGGTACTGGGTGCTCGCGTAGTAATCGGCGAGGTGGTAGATAGCATAGGCCAGGGCGATGTCCAGGTCGTAGGAGACCGACCGGCCCGCGAAGTAATCGGCCTTGAGCCGCTCGATCCGCTCCCGGATGGCCGCCCCACTATCGCCCCGATGCCAGTCCGGACCGTACTGCTCGACGAGGAGTGCTTCGAGCTGCCGGTCGTATGCCGCCGGCAGCCCCTCGACGCCGTCGAAGGGCCGCTTGAAAGGACCAGTGGCTGCCGGTCGGAACAGCCCGTCAGGGCCCTCGGCGATCCCCAGTTCCAGGGCCATCTCGCGAAGCAACTGGCGGACAACTCGCGGATCGGGCTGATCGGGCACGTATTCGCTCACTTCGTCCGGATCGATTGGCCGGATCTGCCGGAGGTACTTCGCGGTGTCCCGGACCGCCGCTCGGTCAACGGGCATCGCGGTACAACTCCTCGAATTCCGCCCGGTCGGCGTCGGCCAGTCGGTCCATGGCGTCCTGGAGGGCCTCAACGCCGTCGAATGTCTCCTGAATGTCGGCGTACACGCCGGGCGTGCCGGACGTGACCCGCTCTCGAAGCGCCTGGAGATCCTCGTAAACCGGGGTCGCGAGCTCTTCGGGGACCGGATCGGCGGCAAGCCCGAAGGCAAGGATAGCCGCGTGGACCTGCCCCTGCACGGTTCGCATCGCGTCGTCGTGCACCGAGGGCTCGACCGGAACCACCGTGTTCCCGGCTTCCACGAGCGCCCGGCTCAGTTTGTCGACCACGGGGCCACCCTCCCCGACCGACTTTGCGACCCGACCCGGTGCATGCTCCGGGGCGAAAAGCGGGTGCAGGCTCATTCGTTCGCGCTCCTCGGCGACCGTGGCCATGGCCGCAAGCGGTTCGACCATCGACCCCGTGAGGTCCACCACCGCACGATTCGCTCGGGGTGCCTGCTCGCGGATCACCGTCTCGGCGACTCGCATCGGGACCGCGATCACCACGACATCATACGAGTCGTCCGCAGAGAGCGAGGCCACGGAGCCGGTCTCGAACGCCCCCGCAGCCGCGACGGCCGTCTCGCGATCCGCATCGGCGAAGGCGACTGGGCCGTCGAGAAGGCCCGCAAACCAGCGGCCCACGGCCCCGGCACCGACGATCAACGCGTCCATTGACAGCAGATAATTAGCGGCCGGACAAAAGGATTCGCTCTGGCCTACACGACCAGGGTCTCCGGGTAGTCGGTGAGGTTCTCGTAGCCGTCCTCGGTGACGACCACCAGGTCCTCGATCCGGACGCCGCCGACCGCCGGATCGTAGAGCCCCGGTTCGATCGTGATGACCTGGCCCGGTTCCAGTTGACCGCCGTCCGGGCTGATCTGGGGTTTCTCGTGCACTGCCAGCCCGACTCCATGGCCGGTGCCGTGGATGAACCCAGTCTCGGTCGACTCGTCCTCGCGAAGCGTGGGGTACCCGGCGTTCTCGTAGACATCACAGACGGCGTCGTGAACGTCCGCTCCAGTCACCCCGGCCTCGACGGTCTCCAGGGCGGCCGCTTTGGCCCGCTTGGTGGTCTCGTAGAAGTCCGCCACCTGGGCTGTCGGTTCGCCCTTGAGGAAGGTCCGAGTCATGTCCGCGTGGTACTTCGTGGTCTTCGATTGCGGGAAGATGTCCACAATGATCGGCTCGTCGACGCCGATCGGACCCGAGCCCGAATCGTGGGGGTTCGCGCCGGCCTGTCCGCTCGCGACGATGGTATCGTCGAGGGCGAACCCGCGGTCGAGTAGCGTCCGTTCGATGGTGGCCTTCACGCGCTCGCTGGTCAGGACCTCGCCACCGAGCTGGAGATCGCCGTCGGATCCGACCTCGGCGTCCGCGATCATGGCCTCGGCCGCCTCCATGGCGGCTTCGTTCGCCGACTGGGCCTCCCGGATGTGAGCCAGTTCCGCCTCGGTCTTGGTCGCCCGGATCTCCTCGATCACGTCGTCCGGATCCGCCTGAACGGTGACCTGTCGGTCCCGGAGCGAGTCGGCGGTGAAAAGCGGGAATCGGCGGTTGGTTCCCACGGCGGTCACGTCGAACTCCGCGAGGAATTCTGCGAGAACCATGCTTCTGGCCTGTTCACGGCCGTGTTCGGCCCGCTTCTCGCGGTAATCGTAATCGCCGAGTCGTCGCACCGCGTCGGCTCGACTCTCCGTTTTCGCCCGGGCGTACTCGAGCGGCGAGGTGAGGATCGCGGTCTGTGCGGGTGTGTAGAGAGTGACGAACGGATCCGGGGCGTCAAAGCCCGAGAGGTAGTACTGGCTCGGATCAGTCGAATCCGCATCGAGGAGATAGCCGTCCAGGTCCGCCGCGTCGAGGTGTTCGTCGAGTCGGGAGAGGTCCATATTGAGGGGGTCGGTAGCCGGGCGCAAAACGTCTCCGGAACGATCATGTGAACGGCCCCCGAGTTCCCGATATGCACGCGACGGTGTCACAGTCGACCGTCTCGGGGTCGGTCGTCGCCCCGCCTTCGAAGAGTTACACCCACCGGGCGATCTTCGCCGGCGCGTACGGCGACGAAACCGAGATTCACCGACCGCTCGTGAGTGCGGATACGCGGGCCTCGATGCGGGCCGCCGAGGCCTTCGGGGCCCAAGTCGAACAGGGCGACGGCTCACTCACAGTGACCGGCTTTGGCGACCAGCCAGCGGTCCCGGCCGACGTCATCGACTGTGCGAACAGCGGCACGACGATCCGGCTGGCGATGGGCGTCGCCGGCCTCGTGGACGGGGCGACGGTGCTGACCGGGGACGAATCGCTCCGGTCGCGCCCCCAGGGCCCGATGCTCGACGCGATCGACCAGTTGGGCGGTCACGCGTGGAGTACCCGGGGGACCGACCAGGCCCCGATCGTCGTCGAAGGCTGGGCGGACGGGGGCACGGTCCGGATTCCCGGAGATGTCTCCTCGCAGTTCATCACCTCACTCCTGATGGCGGGCGCCAGGACCGACTCGGGAATCGAGATCGCGCTGCGGTCGGCGCTGAAATCGGGGCCCTACGTGGACATCACGATCGACGTGCTGGCCGCGTTCGGTGTCGCCGTCGAGCGAACGGATCTGGGCTTTGTCGTCCCCGGCGAGCAGGCGTACAAAGCCCCAGCCGACGGCTACACCGTCCCGGGAGACTTCTCCGCGGCCTCGTACCTGCTCGCCGCCGGAGCGATCGCCGGCGGCGAGGTCACGGTCGAAGGGTTGTTCCCGGGCCCGCAGGGCGACAGCGCGATCGTCGAGATTCTGGATCGCATGGGTGCGGACATCGACTGGGACGAGACAAACGGTCAAGTAACCGTCTCGCAGTCGGGTCTCTCCGGTATCACGGTCGACGTGGGTGACACGCCCGATCTGCTACCGACGATCGCTGTACTGGGGGCCGCAGCCGACGGAACGACCACTATCGAGAACTGCGAGCACGTCCGCTACAAGGAGACGGACCGAGTGGCGGCCATGGCCGAATCGCTGGAGCGAATGGGCGTCACGGTGACCGAAGAGCGGGATACGCTCACGATCCACGGCGGGGAGAGCGAACTCACAGGCGCCACGCTCGACGGCCGGGGCGACCACCGTATCGTCATGTCCCTGGCCGTGGCCGGCCTGGTGGCCGAAGGCGAGACTCGGGTCTCCGACGCGGCGGACGTGGCGGTTTCGTTCCCGGCGTTCTTCGACGTGTTGGACAAACTCGGTGCGAACCTGGCGACAGAGTAGGCGCTTTCCAAAGCCTCAAAGCGTGGCCCCCCGAGCAGACAGGCATGAACGGCAATCGCTTCGGCCGGCTCTTCCAGATCAGTACCTACGGGGAGAGCCACGGACCGGGAATGGGCGTCGTAGTCTCCGGGTGCCCGGCGGGCCTCGAACTGGATCGAGCGGCGATTCAGGCGGAACTGGACCGGCGCAAACCCGGCCAGTCACACATCTCGACCAGTCGGGACGAACCGGACAGCGTCGAGATCCAGAGCGGGGTTCAGGACGGCTATACCACCGGCACGCCGATCGGGCTCACCATCCAGAACAAGGACGCCCGCTCGGGGAAGTACGAGCCGTTCATCACGGCGCCGCGACCGAGTCACGGCGATTTCACCTACTCGGCGAAGTTCGGCACCCGGAACTGGGGCGGCGGTGGGCGTTCCTCCGCACGTGAGACGGTCAACTGGGTCGCCGCCGGAGCGATCGCCAAGCAGATACTCGGGACCGAGGACATCGAGGTCCGGGCCCACGTCAGCCGGATCGGCGACATCGAGTCCCCACCGGTCACCTTCGAGGAGATGGGCGAGCACACCGAGGAGACCGACGTTCGCTGTGCGCACCCCGAGACGGCCGCGGAAATGCGGGAGGTAATCGAGGAGTACCAGCGGCAGGGTGATTCGATCGGCGGCGCAGTCAGTTTCGAGATCCAGGGCGTTCCCCGAGGGCTCGGCGCGCCACGTTTCGACGCCGTCGAGGCGCGACTGGGGCAGGCGATGATGGCCGTCCCGGCGACGACCGCCTTCGAGATCGGGTTGGGACGGGGGGCCGGATCGGTCTCCGGGCTGGAGCGCAACGACGAGTGGGCCCTTGAGGATGGGGACCCCACTCCGGTCGAAAACGACCACGGGGGCGTGCAAGGCGGGATCACCACCGGCGAGCCGATTTACGGCGAGGTGACCCTCCACGCGCCGACCTCGATTCCGAGCGAACAGACGACCGTCGATTGGGAGACCGGCGAGGAGAAGACGGTTCAGGTAACCGGCCGCCACGATCCCGTGTTACCCCCGCGTGCCGTGCCCGTCATCGAGGCGATGGCCGCGATCACGATCGTGGACTTCATGCTGCTTTCCGGTCGGATCACCCCGGATCGCCTCGACGGTCGTCCTGGCGAGTACGACACTGACTACCATCCGAGTCGCCCGGAGTGAGTGAGAAAGCCGGCGATCGCGGAGTTTTAGGTGCGGGACCGTCGAACAGCATCTATGACTGCACAGGGAGGGCCGCGACGATGACGACTTTTGTACTCGTCGCCGACCCGCCAGTCGAAGGGATCGCTTGCCAGGGCCTTCTCGAGGAGACGGAACTGACACCGGCGGACGGCCTCGAACTCTACCGGGCACTGTTGGGAGACACGATGGAGACCCTCGCCCGGAGCACCATCGACATCCTGGTCAACTATCCGACGGCCGAGGGCCTGCCAGATGGGGCTGACCCCGAGGCCGACCTGCGCGAGATCGCCGCCGAAGCGATGTCGGCGGATCGGCTGGCCGACGTTCGCTTCGAGCCCCAGGTCGGCTCTAACTTCTCGGCGATCGCCGGGAACGCGATCACCCACCTGGTCCGGGACGAGGGGCGGCAGTCCGCGGCAGCCCTCCGGCCCTGCGTGCCACGCCTGGCCCGGTCGGTGATCGACGAGGCCACGTTGAATCTCCGTCGGGACGATGTGATTCTCGGGCCAACAGCCCGGGGTGACGTGTACTTCGCCGGGTTCGCCGAGCCGATCGACTTCGAGGACGCCTTCGAGACCCGGCCGATCGAGGAGTTGACCCGGCGTGCAACGGAAGCGGGCCTCGATGTTGGGTTCGTCCAGCAGCGGACGGTCCTCGACTCTCCGGCGGATTTCCGAACGGTCCGATCCCGAATCGAGGCCGATCACCTGGCGGGCAAACCCGTCCCGGAGCGATTCTGGAAGGTGGTCCAGGAGCGTGGGATCGAGGTCGAGGGTGGCGTCGTGCGGAGCGCCGCGGCAGAGTAACCGGTCGGGCCTACGACGAACCGGAGAGTCGGTCACCGAGGAGGAGTTCGGTCTGGGCGTAGGCAGCGAGGACGATGAAGATCGCCCCGGCCGCGACCGCAAGCGGGGCAGCGATCAACGCCTCGTGTGCATACCCAACGATAGCGGCCCTGAAGCACAGGAAACTCACGAGATACCCCAGAGTCATGACCCCCGTCTGTGCGACCGCATTCCGGATCGCCATCACCCCCACGTGAGAGACCACAATAGCAGGCAGGGTAAATTTTCCGCGGTGTCCGGCGGTGGTGCACTTCCGACAGTTCTTAACCCCTCGGATTGCAAGTATCGAGTGCGGTGAGGTAGCGAAGCGGCCCAACGCGCCTGCCTTGAGAGCAGGTGGCTATCATAGCCTCAGGGGTTCAAATCCCCTCCTCACCGTTCTACAACACCCAGCGCGTGTGCCGGAGGCACCGCGCAACGCTTCAGATTGAAGGGAGTGAGGGATTTGAACCCTGCCAGTCGCGCGCAGCGAAGCGAGCACGTCTGGCTCCGGTTCAAATCCCCTCCTCACCGTTTTGCGACGAGCGAAGGCGAGGAGCGAACGGTGTGAGGATTTGAACCCAGGAAACCGAGCGAGCGAAGCGAGCGAGGTTTGCGCTGGTTCAAATCCCCTCCTCACCGGTTCCAGACCACAAAGCGTGTGCCGGAGGCACTACGCTACAATCCGCGAAAAACGAAATCGTCGTTTCTCAGTCGCCGCTCGGGGCCGCCGTGGGCGTCTGCTTGCGACCGGAGACCGCGACCAGCCGATAGACGGCGACGACACCGAGAACCACGAGCGCGATTGCGAGCATCGCGGCCCGCAGATTCGGGGCCACAAACGGCGTTGCGAGGACTTCCGCTCCCTCGGGGACGCCACTCTGGGCCAGTGCGTAGGCCGACCCGTCCTCGGTTGCATACGAGAGCATGGGACTCATCGAGCCGGTCAGCGTAACCAGCAAGCCGAGAACCGGCATTGCGATCACGACGAGTGCGCCGATGATGACCATTCCAGCCCGTTCGACAGCGGTGATATGTTCCTGTGTCATTGTTCTAGCCCAGTATCGCGCGGGCAATCGAATTCTGCGCCCAGTCCATCTGCTCGAGGTACTGATCGACACCCCAGATCCGGCCGGCACCCATGATCCCGATGGTGACGAAAAGCACCAGGGCCATCAGGTCGCTGTTGAACAACCCGTGGCTCCAGCCGGCGTTCACGAAGTAGAAGAAAAACATTAGAAAGCCACCGAAGAAGGCGGCGAGCCTGGTGAACGCGCCCAGCAGGATGCCCAGCCCGATCAACAGCTCACCCCACGGAATCATGAAGTTCGTGAGAGCGATGCCGGCCGAGTTGTTGAACAGCGCGAGCACACCTTCGAGGATAGTTCCCTGGGAGGCAAACTGAATGAACCAGGCTGCGTCGAACGGCGAGCCCAGGACGTAGGTCTCCCAGACCTTGGTCAACCCGGCGTGGAACATCCACCACCCGGTCACGACTCTGAGAATGAAAAGCCAGTACGCCGTCCACGTGCCGTTCAGATCCAGGGACAGATCGCCCCCTGGCAAGTTGGCCTGTATTGTTTGGGTCATTGTCGGTTGCTACACCTGTTTTTAGGGCCCCCTAAAATAAGTGGTAAACCCCGATTACCAGGGTTTAATAATCGTCACAAGACGGCATGACGGCACGAGAATACAAACCAAATACCCATGATATGGTGGTGATAACGGATAACCTGGATTCCGATACGGGCCCGGAATGCCTTAGTCAACTCGGGTGAAACAGGGTCGCATGACCGACGCCGACGGTTCCGAGTGGCCCATCGATCCCGACGGGGCAGAGGGCAGCAACGACCTCCGGCGGTTCGACATGGCGATTCTTTCGAAATTCGTCCCCAAATCGGCCTTCCCGCTCTCGACGGAGGCGTTTCTCGACGCCCACGGGGAGAAACCCGTCCGACTGAACTACCACCGGGTGGAGCGTGTCGCCACGCTCTTCGAACACGTCGACGCAGAGTCATTCGAGACCAAAACCGAGTTTCACCGATCCGTCGGTGATGCGATCAGGGCGGGTGGCTACTGGGAGTTCACCGCCGACGACTGACGGCTAGCCCTCGATCTCGCCCTCGACTTTCTCCTGCAACAAATCGACCGCCGTCCGATTTGCACCCTCGGGTATGATGATGTCGGCCCGTTTTTTCGTCGGTTCGACGAACTGCTCGTGCATCGGTTTGACCGTCGAGAGGTACTGCTCGATGACCCCCTCCAGGTCTCGACCGCGCTCGACCACGTCACGCCGGATGCGACGGAGAATACGGACGTCGGCGTCGGTCTCGACGTACACCTTCAGATCGAGCTGGTCAGTGACCCGTTCGTCGTAAAGCACCAGAATCCCTTCCAGGACGATCACCGCTGACGGCTCGACCGTCACCCGCTCGGGTTTCCGGAGGTGACGCTCGAAGTCGTATTGGGGCATCTCGACGGACTCGCCGGCGAGCAAGGTTTCGAGCTGTTCAGCGAGGAGATCCCACTCGAACGCCGAGGGGTGGTCGTAGTTGACCTCACGGCGTTCGTCCATGTCCAGATGGGAGAGATCCTCGTAGTAGTTGTCGAGCGGGATCATGGTGACGGCCTCCCCCACGGATTCGGTGAGTTCCCGGGCCACAGTGGTCTTGCCGGCACCGGTGCCACCGGCGATGCCGATCGCGTACGGAGACCGGTCCATTACATAGGCACGGACGGCCCCGGCAGTTGAATCCCTCGTTTTCCACGAAGCGGAGAACTACTCCGGCTCGGCGGATAAGGCTACCGGGGATACCTTTTAGACCGAACCGGTGATACTGTGAACTATGACCACACTCCCCGTCAGGGACCTTCTCTCACGGGATTACGTCGGGGTGAGCGAATCCGATGCCGTGCTCGGCGCGGTACAGCTAATGCGGGAGGCCGGCGAGACGGCTGCGGTGGTTCTCCGCGGACAGGACGCGGCGGGAGTCCTCACCGCAGCGACCGTCCTCGACCGGTTGCTCGACGGCGACGATCTGGAGCGGACGCCAGTCGCCGATGCCATGAATCCGCATCCGGAGACGGTGACCCCAGAGACGACGGTTGCGGAGGCGACCCGACGGCTCGTCGGTACGGGGACGACCCACCTGCTTGTCACCGACGGGACCGAAGTGGTGGGGGTGCTCGATGCAAGGGACCTCGCTGCAGCGAAACGGACCGAACAGGCGGCGACGACTGAAACGACGACCGGGCCCGGTGGCACCGAAGAGTCGGCGGTTCAGGACGGGTATGCCAACCAGAGCATCTGTGAGGGATGCGGTTCGTTCTCACAGGACCTGGTAAATGTGGACGGACAGCTTCTCTGTCCGGATTGCCGTACGGTCTGACGGACCGACACAGAAACGCATTTGGACCCCGGCCCGAAGGTTGGGGTACATGGCGATACGGACCCTCGATGACCTGGCTCTCGACGGGACCTCGGTCGGCGTTCGGGTCGATATCAATAGCCCGCTCGGGGACGACGGACACCTCGCGGACGACGCCCGGCTCAGGGCCCACGTCGATACGCTCTCCGAACTCCTCGAACGCGGCGGGAAGGTGACCGTTCTGGCCCACCAGGGGCGGCCTGGCGGTTCGGAGTTCGAGCCACTCGAAGCCCACGCGACTCGCTTCGACGAACTGCTCGACGCCCCGGTAATGTACACCGACGCGACGAGTTCCGCCGGCGCTCGCGAGGCGATCGACAACCTGGACAATGGACAGGCGCTGGTCCTCGAAAACACGCGGTTCTACAGCGAGGAGTACATGGAGTTCGAGCCGGCTCGGGCGGCCCAGACACACCTGGTCGATCGGCTCGCGCCGCACTTCGACGCGTTCGTCAACGACGCGTTTGCCGCGGCCCACCGCTCCCAGCCCTCCCTCGTGGGGTTTTCCCACCGACTGGACGCCTATGCCGGGCGGGTCATGGAACGGGAAATCGACGTCCTCGGAAACATCGATCAGACCCCGACCCCACGAGCCTACGTGGTCGGTGGCGCGAAAGTCCCCGACTCGATTCGAATCATCAGACACGGTATCGAGGCCGGACTGGCCGATACGATCCTGACCTCGGGGCTCGTCGCGAACGTCTTTCTCATGGCCGACGGCATCGACCTGGGGGAGGAGGCCGCCGATTACATCATGGAGAAGGACTTCTGGGACCAGATCGACCGCGCAGCCGAGTTGCTCGCAGAGCACGGCGACCAGATCGAGTTGCCGGTCGACGTCGCGGTCAAGACGGAGGGAAAGCGCCAGGAGATCCCAGTCGAGGAGCTTCCGACGACGGAGCACGGCGACGTCATGGACATCGGGAGCGAGACGGTTGATCGGTACGCCGAGTGCCTGGAGTCGACGGGAACCGCAATTCTCAACGGCCCGGCCGGGGTCTTCGAGGATCCGGCCTTCCAGCGGGGGACAAAAGGGCTGTTCCAGACCGTCGCCGACACTGAGTACAGCGTCGTCGGTGGGGGCGATACGGCCCGGGCGATCCGGAAGTTCGGGATCGACGGGTTCGACCACGTGAGCACGGGCGGCGGGGCGGCCCTCGCAATGCTCACGGGCCAATCCTTGCCGGCCATCGAAGTCCTCGACACCTGATGTCGGTCTCGATTACGCCGGCCGAGTCGGATGATCTCGACGCCGTCCTGGAGTGCTGGGTCGATCTCGTTCAGGGTCAGCGAGCCTACGGCTCACACATCGAGGGCGAAGCAAACCGGGAGGCAGCGCGGGACCTCCTCGGGCAGTACATCGCGGGGGAGATGCTGGCCGTGGCTCACAGGGCTGTCGACGACGCGGAGGAAATCATCGGGTTCGTGATGTTCTACCGCGATCAGGGCCTGTTCGAGGAGTCGGTACACCGTGGGGTCATCGAGAACGTGTACGTCGTTCCGTCGGCCCGCGGAGACGGAGTTGGATCGGCGCTCATGGACTACGCCGAGACCGAACTCGCCGACCGGGGGGTCGAGGTGGTGGGCCTCTCCGCGATGGCCGAAAACCGGACGGCCCAGGAGTGGTACCGGAGTCGGGGCTACGAAGAACACCGAGTCGTCATGGAGCAGCGGCTCGACGATCACTGAGGGGAACGCGTATACGGGATCACACCGTACTACCGCTGTGGCTAGTCTGTTACGCTTTCGCCGGTCGACGGAATCCTGGTCCGCAGGGACCGTCCAGGACCGGCTCTATCGCCCACTGAATTCGAAACTCGGTGCGACATCCTCGACCCCGTGGTTCGCACCGCCATCTGGCTACGAGGCCAGACGGTTCGAGATGGACAACGGGGACATCGCGCTTTTCGCCTGGAACGACCACGGCGCCTACTGGATGGGGAACACCGAGACGCCGGAGGCGCTCTGGCGGACGGAAAAATATGCCTTTTCGGAGGTCCCGGACCCGATCAGCGACTGGGTCGAACGCGAACTGCTTGCGCAGTTACACGAGGAGACCCCGTGGCTCGAATCGTATCCACACCTCTCCTGGTTTTTCCTCCCGGTCTTTCTCTCGAAGGACGGCCGTGAGACCTCCCGGGCGTTCTTCACCGACCACGCGGCCGGCTTCCCGATCGACGACCCGGAACCGGCCCTGCAGTTCTACGAATCCTTCCTCGAAACTGGCGTGCTCGACGAGTACCGGCACCTGATGGCCGGGAAACTCGGAACCTCGGAGGCGCTCAACCTGATCCGCATGACCGCAGCGATGGGAGAGTTCAACGCGGCCTATCTCCTCGATGCGGCGGGGTACGATCTCGTCCCCGAGGCGCCCGTCTCGACCGGCCATTCCCTCGATTTCCGGGTCGAAGGTGAGGATGGATCCCATCTCGCCGAGGTGACCCACCCGGCGCCGCCACACCGACGCAGCGTGAGTTCGGCCGTGGAGGCCGTCAGGCAAACGGCCGCGACCAAAGTCGACGGACAACTCGACGCACACGGCGGCGGCGTCCTGCTGATGGTCGACTGTTCGAGTTTCACGAACGAGGAGTGGCAGGCCGTCTCGAGTGCGAAACCAGCAGTGGGTCACCGACCCGCCGTGGTTTACAGGCTTCGTCCCGACGGGACGACGGCTGGGTACGCCGACGGACACGTTCCACTGGACCTCGGTACCCTGGCCTGATCAGGGCTCCGTGGCTACAAGCTTATTGCCTCTTGGTACCATGTGTCATGCATGAGTGTCACGATACGCCATCCCACGGAACGGGCCTGTCTCCGCTGTGAGCGTGAAGAAATCTGGCAGGAGGACGAAGGAACCTGGCGCGCGAAGGCAACTGGACGGATCTACTGCGTGCACGAGTGGAACGTGACTGGCACCTTTTCCCCGATTGACGTGTAAGCTCGGAGGATTCAAGCGCCGGGGCCACCAACGAACTGACGTGTCCGAGCCACGCCACGAGCGGCTAACCGCTCGCAAAACCCCGGGAGACCGGAACGCACTCCACTACTGGCAAGCGGCCAAACCCCTCTGGATCGTGGCCCGGAACTACGCGGCGATCGTCCTGGCCCGGCACTCGCCCAGCCTCCGGTTGAAAAACTGGCTGTTCCGACGGCTCGGGATGGAAATCGAGTCCGGAGCGACGTGGGCCCTCGAATCGACGCCCGACGTCTTCTTTCCGGAGTTGATCACCGTCGAGTCCGAGGCGATCGTGGGCTATGACGCGACGATCCTCTGTCACGAGTTCCTTCAGGACGAGTACCGGACTGGCCCCGTCCGGATCGGCGAGCGAGCCATGATCGGGGCCGGTGCAATTGTGCTCCCGGGCGTCGAAATCGGAGCCGACTCGCAAGTCGCGGCGAACTCGCTAGTGACAGAAGACGTGCCACCCGGCGAGACCGTCGCGGGAGTTCCAGCCGAACCCGTCGATTAGGCGTCGAGGACCAGTGTCGCGCCGTTTTTGAGGACGAGATGGTTCGGGACGAGATACACCCGACCGTCCTCTTCAATTTTCGTCACGAACAGCTGGACCTCCTGGACGACACCCTCACGTTCCCCGACCGCGATCCGATCACCGATGGTGTAGGGTTGGGTCAGCAGGAGGAATAGTCCGGCTCCGCCCGCCGCGAGCAACTGGTGGAGGGCCGCGGCGAGCAACACGATGATAGCAAGCAGGTAGGCCCCCAAGAGGAGGACCAGGACGCCGACCGCGACTCCGATCTGTGCGAGTGCCAGAAGCGCCGCGACGAAGATCACCGTGTACCGGAGGAGTTGGCCAACGAGAGTTATCTCCGGAAACTTGATCCCCTTGAGCCACTCGTCGATGGACATTTCGACTTTGTCGCCGACCAACAGCCCACCCATGACGATGAACGCGGCGAGCACGTAGGACGGCAGGAGGTCGGCGAACTTCGAGAGCAGAACACTCGTCTCGACGAGACCTGCGATTTCGAGACTGTATACGGCCGTAACCGCATAAATGATCCAGGACGATGCGGCCCCCAGAAGGGAGATGACATCCGAGTTGAGGTTCCGGGCCGTCCGCTCCAAGCTCGTGCCCTCGACGGCCTCGTCGACGCCCAGCCGATCCAGGATCTTTCGATTGAGTCGCCCAACGAGATACCCCGCGAACACCCCGAGAATCAGCACGGTAACGGCCAGTAGATACCGCATCTCGACGCCGGTACCGACGAACCACTCGGCCATTCAGTACTCCTCCGGATCTAGCTCCAGGATCAGATCGCCGCCCTTGAACGCCCGGACCATCCCGTCACTCTCGCTCAAGACGACCGCCACGGCCCCGGTGTCCCGCGTGATGGCACCCGCCGCCATGTGACGGGCGCCCAGTCCCTTCGGGATGTCCACGCCCTCCGCGGAAGGTTCGAGATACCGGTACGCGGAGACGATCTTGCCGGAGTCCGAGATGACGAAGGCGCCGTCGAGCCGTGAGAACTCCTTGAGCATCACGTTCACGATCGGGTCCCCGACATGGACGTGGGACTTCTCGAAGGGGTTGTAGGAGAGGGGCCGGGATTTGTTCATCACGTTGCCGGCGTCACCGACCACGAACAGCGCACCGACCGGTTTACCCTTCTGGCCTTTCTTCCCGAGTTCGATCGCCACGTCGAAGGTGTCCCGAATCACGTCCGCGTCGGCCCGGGATTCGGTAAACAGGTCGTAAATTCCGTGGGTGCCACTCTGAACGCGCACGCGAGCGACCATGTCCCGTTCGTCGCTGAACAGGCTGAGCACGGCCGCCACCTCGTCGCCCGGTTCGACGATCTCCTGGTCTGTCGCCCCCTCCAGCGCGAATTTGATGTAATCCCGAACACGGTCAAACTCCAGTGGGACATCGACGTACACCGCCGCGTCGACGTCGTTCTCCGTCCCGACGGCCACGACTGGAATCTCCTCCAGGGACTGGGCCTCCTCGTACTCGGAGGGGGTCGGGGAGAACAGAAAGATGGCGTCGATGTCCGCGATGATGTCGTCCAGCAAGGCACACGGATCGGTCATTAGTAGAAGGGTCTCACGGTGCCCTCAAAACGTTTGTGCGCCCGGGGCCGGGGATGTAGTTTTACGTCACCCGTGAGTACCATGGTCAATGGGCATCGATACCAAATACCTCGGGAAGTGGACGTACTTCGACGGGTCAGACGCACCCGCCGGGGGCCCGGATTTCGTGCTGGCGCACCTTGCTGACCTTCACGGACAGTTGGGCTCATCCCATCAGGTGTACTACGACAACCCCCGTGCTCGCCCACCGATCGATTTCGAGGGGGAAGACAGCGTGATTCGAACGGTTCGTGGACTCCCCACCCATGTATCGAAGCTCGACGCTCTGCGGGCCGAGTACGACACGCTCCTCGCGATGTCCGGAGACACGTTCCACGGTACCGCACCGACGACCTACACGAACGGGCAGATCATGATCGAGCCGATCAACGACCACGTCAGGCCGGACGTGTACGTGCCCGGCAACTGGGACTTCGGTCACGAAGGAGCAACAGATGGCTCCGCGCTGGAACTGTTCGACGCCCTTGACGCGCCGACACTCGCCGCGAACCTCACAGATGCGGGCGGCGGCCAGTTGTCCGACGGCTACCGCCTGGTGGAGGTGGGCGGCGTGACCGTCGGCGTCGTGGGCATGACCAATCCCTACATCGACCGCATGGCTCCGGCCTTCCACGAGGAAAAGTACGCCTTCGGGAAGGCGCCCTCGCTACTGGACGAGACCGCACGTGCCGCCCGAAAAGCGGGCGCGTCGTTCGTCATAGCCGTTACCGAAATCGGCCTGCCCTGGATCGTGCAGGCAGCAAAGGACTTCGATAGTGTCGATGTGTCTCTCAGCGCTCACACCCACGAGTACACCTACGAGCCGATCGTGATCGACTCGACCGAAACGGTCGTCGTCGAATCCGGCATGAGCGAGGCCCTCGGCCGGATCGACGTTCGGTTCGACGACGGTCGTCCGGCCTTCCGACACGTCCTCTACACGTTCGTGGACGGCCACGAGTACACGCCAGCTCCGGATTCGGCCACGAAAGCGACCGTCGAGCGACTACGGGCACCCTTCTTCGAGTCGAATCCCGAATTCGAGCGCGGCGCCGGCACGCTCGATCGACCGCTCTCGACGGTCGTCGGCGAGACGAAGTCCCCCCTCTCCCGTCAGTCGTTTCTCGAAAGCCCGTGGAACACCCTGTTCAACGACGCGCTGGCCGAGTACCTCGATGCCGACCTCGCGATCTCTCATGGCAACCGGTACGGTCAGGCGATTCCGGCCGGGGAGATCACCCTCGAGGACATCTACACCTTCTTCCCGGTTACCGCACCCGTTGCAGCGGGCGACGCCTGGGGCCAACAACTCTGGAATCACGTCGAAACGTCGCTCATCGACAACTTCACGCCGCACGTCTACGACCAGGAGGACGGTCGAGTGCGGGCCTTCTCCGGGAACGTCGAACTCCTCGTCGATCCGACTGCCAAACGCGGCCGACGGCTCATTGCGTTCCACATCGACGGGGTCCCGATCGACCTGGACGAGACCTACCGCATCGCCACGTTCCGGCGGCCCGGCGCGCCCAAACGAGACCTCGGGGGCTGTAACTTCCCGTTCAGAAACGTCTCGATCGAGGATGAGATTCCGGCCGCGGTCCTGACCGAGTTCCTGGAATCCAATTCGCCGGTCGAGTACGAAGTGAACGGTCGGGTGGAGACGGCTCCGTCCGGGGGGTGGGTTCAGAACACGCCGGCAGACGGACCATATCCGTTTATTCAGCCCGGCGTAGATTACGGCAGTGGCCAGGCCTACGTCGAGACGGCGATGATCCCGCAGCGATACGATCACCCGAAACCGGGGCCGGCACCCGGGGTCGACCGGTGATGCGGACCGGGCCGAAACTGGAATATTCGACGACGGTTTCGATTCAGTTCACCCGACCATGACGACCGGGCGTTTGGCCGCCTGCATCACGTCCGTCGCGGTGCTCCCGATCAGGACCTGGGAGACACCGGAGCGCTTCCGGCCGCTCATAACGATCTCGTCCGCGTCGATCTCCGCGGCCCGGTCCAGGATCCGACCCGAAACAGGTTCTCCCGTGCCCAGTGATCGGTTGACGGTAATGCCAGCCCCCTCCAGTCGATTCGCGGCTGCGATCGCCGCCTCGTTTCCGTCGAAGTTCTCACTGTCCGCCGTGGACGCGTCTTCACGAGCGAGCACGTGCAGTACAGTTACCTCGATCTCGTCGTGATCGAAAGGGCAGTTCAGGACGTACTCCGCCTGTGCAGCACCTCGGTCCTCGTCCCGGTCGACGGGCATTAGTATCTGGTACATACCGGATAGATATTGTTGGCAATACATAATATAACTTCGCCCAACAGGTGATCGGATCGCGTCATCGGGCAGCCGCAACCGCTCTCTGCCAGTTTAGACGGTCATCGCGAAGAAGGGGCGCAAATCACGGGCTTCCCGTCCAATTTTGTGTCGGGAGACCCAACTTTGGTATGTGTAAACAACCCATGTCCGATCACGAGACCGTCGTCAAACGATACTACGAGGAACTGTTCAACGAGGGAGTTCTGGACGTAGCCGAGGAGATACTGACCGACGACGTGCAGTACCACGGGCCTCGAAGTGTTACCCCCGGAACGCTCGAATCACCGTCGCAGGTCAAGGCGTTCGTGAAACGATATCACGGGGCCTTCCCCGACATCGACTACCACGTCGAATCGGTGTTTCGCTCGGGTGATCAGGTCGCGGTCCGCTGGACCTCTGAGGGGACTCACACGGAGGATCTGTTCGGAATCGAGGGCCAGGGCGAGGAGTTCACCGGAACGGGACTGAACGTCTTCGAGTTCGAAGACGGGAAGATCGCCGAGGTCTGGTCCTACTGGGACACGCTTGGGATGGTCCGTGAACTGGGCCTGGTCGCGCCGATGGGACTCGCCTCGAAGAAGTAGGCCCCGCACCGTTTTCCGGTCGGGAACCGTAGCGCGGATCGTGCAGGACCTCTCTCACCGATTCGAGACCGACATGCCGACGTTTCCCGGCGATCCCGGGGTTCAGGTGTCGCCGGTGAAGACTATCGAGCAGGACGGCTACCGGGTGACCGGGTTCGAGGGGACCAGCCACGCCGGGACCCACATCGACGCACCCTCGCACACCGAACCAGAGGGGAAGCCCCTCGCTGACTTGCCGGTCGAACGGTTCGTCTTCGACGCGGTTCGCGTCGATTGTCGTGACCTGAATGCCAGGGAGCCAATTCCGCCCGAACGCGTCCCGGAAACCGAGGCCGACTGTGTGGTCTTCCAAACTGGCTGGGACGAGTTCTGGGGGACCGACCACTACCTCGATCACCCGTATCTGGCCCCCGAGACGGCCCGCCGATGTGCGGCGCGGAATCTCGCAGTCGGGACGGACACGCTCAACCCGGATCCGTCCCCGTCACCGAATCGCGACCAAGCGGAGCCCGAAGGCTATCAGGCCCACCACGCGCTTCTGGGATCCGGGCTGCTGATCATCGAGAACCTCACCAACCTCGAATCGGTCCCCGAGCGGTTCGAGTTGCACGCCCAGCCGCTTCCGCTGGGGACTGACGGCGCACCAGTTCGGGCCGTCGCAGTCCAGCGGGAGTGACCGCCTGGACCCATTCGTTTTTGGGATTGCCGATACATGTGACCATATGGCAGACACGACCGACAGCGACGTGCTGATCGTCGGTGGCGGGCCGGCTGGCCTCTCGGCGGGGATTTTCACCGCCCGGGCGGGCCTGGAGACGACCATCGTGGACGATGGCGGCTCGTTGCTCCGACGGAACGCCCACCTGGAGAACTTCCCGGGATTTCCAGCCGGGGTCAATAGCCGGCTCTTGCTCGACATGATGGCAGCACAGGCCGAGCGTGCCGGCTGTGACCGACACGAAGGAACGGTGGCGGATTGCAACCCACGGACCAGGGATTCCGCGGCGAAACCGCGGCTGGAGAGACTCTCACGACCGACGTAGTCGTCGCAGCGACGAAGAACACGGTGGATTACCTGGCGGACATCGACGGCGTGGAGATCAAACACCGGGGCAAGGACTTCGTCGAGACCGACGCGCGCGGTCGAACGGGCGTTCCGGGATTGTACGCGGCGGGTCGGCTCGCGGAGCAACCCTACCAGACGATCATCGTCGCCGGCCACGGGGCGTCGGTCGGGGTCGCAGTAATCGAGGATTCGGACGTACCATTTTACCACGACTGGGTCGCCCCCGAGGGCTACTTCACGGGTCGTGGTCGAGCGGTCCCGCCCGGCTGCGAGGAGATCGACGCGGCGGAGCGAAAACGCCGGGAAACCGAATCGCTGGATGTGATGAACGAGTACTTCGCCGAGCCACATCCAGCAGCACCCACACAGCACCCGAGTGTCGACGAGGAGTAGGAGCGGCTATCGTTTGATCTCGAAGCCCTCGATTCCCTGTGGGTCCGCCCAGCGAACGTCCACGGCCTCGACGTTCGCCGCAGGGCTCCCCTCGTGACACCACTCGATCATGCCATCTACGGCCGCTTCTGAACCCTCGAAGACGGCTTCGACTCGTCCGTCCGGGAGGTTCTTCACCCAGCCGTCGACGTCTCGCTCCTGGGCCTGGTCGCGAGTGGTGGCCCGGAAGAAGACACCCTGCACCCGTCCGGACACGAAGACGTGCGCTCGCTGGCGATCGGTCATGAATGTTGGTAGCAGGAGCGAGCACTAAAACCCACCTTGGTGTACTCGATTCCCGGCGCTCAAATCCAACCTGAAACAGCCGCTAGCGGTCTTTTTCCCCAAGTTTTTGCGAGCGGCTGGGCCAGCCGCTCGGAAAAAGTGGGACTGGCTCGCGGTTCCACCGCTCGCCTTCGAGGGACTCACTTCGTTCGTCCCTCGCTATGCGTGGGACCGGATTCGAACCGGAGGAAACCTCGCTTCGCTCGGTTTCCAGGGCTCGAATCCGGCGACCGCATTTCCGCCCGCGATCTCATCGCAGCGACACAGCTGGTCGCTGCGAGGTGAGAGTCGCTGAAAATGCGTGGGACCGGATTCGAACCGGCGAACCCCTACGGGACAGCGCCCTCAACGCTGCGCCTTTGACCTAGCTTGGCTACCCACGCGATCGGAACGCAGCCGAGGATTGCCACCCGCCAAGTAAAAGCCCTTCTATTCGGTCGTTCGCTCGCCCGAAATCCCTAGCCGGCTCACTCGTCCAGAACCGGGGCGGCCACGTCCCGGTCGGTGGCCTCCCCCTCGATGTCGTAGGGGTATTCGCCCGTGACACAGCCCATACAGAGATCCGACCGTGCGGTCCCGATCGAGTCTGCGACGGCCCCCGGGGAGATGTACGCCAGGCTGTCCGCGCCGATCTGCTCCTCGACGGCCCCCACATCGCCCTCCGCGGCGATCAACTCGTCGCGATCGGCCATGTCGATGCCCATGTAACAGGGGGCGGTGATCGGTGGCGCACCGATGCGGACGTGGACTGACTCCGCCCCCGCCTCACGGAGCAGACCGACGAGCTGCCGGGAGGTGGTCCCGCGGACGATACTGTCGTCGATGAGAGTCACCGAGCGGTCCTCGACCGTGCTCCGGATCGGGTTCAACTTGAGCCGGACCGCCCGCTCGCGGGCCTCCTGGGTCGGCATGATGAACGTCCGGCCCACGTACCGGTTTTTCATCAGCCCCTCGGCGAACTCCACGTCCGGAGCCGCCTCCGCATACCCCGAGGCGAAGGCTCGCCCCGAGTCCGGAACCGGCATCACCACGTCGGTCTCGACGCCCGCCTCCTCGTAGAGTTTCCGCCCCAGTTCCCGGCGGACCTCATAGACCAGTTCCCCGTCGATGACCGAGTCCGGACGGGCGAAATAGACGTACTCGAAAAAGCAGTTCGCGGTCCGCTCGGGGGACTGAAGTTGGTAGGCGTCGAACCCGGAGCCGTCCTCGGCCAGGACCACCAGTTCGCCGGGTCGAACGTCCCGAACCACCTCGCCGCCGAGCGTATCGATCGCGGCACTCTCACTGGCGATGACATAGCCGTCATCCAGTTCCCCGATGATCAGCGGTCGGTTACCCTCCGGGTCGCGGATACCCATGACGGTGTCGTCGTGCATGACGGTGAGGGCATAGGAGCCGTGCAGTCGCTCCATCGTTCGCTTGACCGCTCTGACCAGATCGGATTCGAGGAGGTTCCGCGCGAGGTCGTGGGCGATGACCTCCGTGTCGCCGTCGGAACTGAACGCGTGGCCCTGTTCCGTGAGTTTCGAGCGCAACGCCTCCGTGTTCACGAGGTTCCCGTTGTGACTCAACGCAAGGGAACCCGCCTCGAAGGAGACGGTGAAAGGCTGGGCGTTCGACTCATCGACGCTGCCAGCAGTCGGATAGCGGACGTGCCCGATTCCCGACTGCCCGTGCAGCGTGTCGATATCGGCCTGGTCGAAGGCCTCACCAACGAGCCCCATTCCGATGTGTTCGTGCTGCTGGAACCCGTCGTGGGTGACGATTCCGGCCGACTCCTGGCCGCGATGCTGGAGGGCGTACAGCGCGTAATAGGTCGGAAGCGCGGCACCCTCCGTCTCGTGGCTCACCCCGACGACGCCACATTTCTCGGTTGGCCCCGTTGTGTCCTGGGCTGGGACCTCGCCGGATGACATGGATCCTCATTACCGGACCCACCGGAAAAACCCATCGGGAACGTGCAGGTTTTCGCCGGCTTTTCGGAGAAAGTATCCACGAACGTGGGTATCAAAGTGAGTGGGAGGAGAGACAGCGCCGTCGCTACGCGGGAAGACGACAGGAGAAGTCGGTGTTAGTTATCGCCCGCTTTGGACTCCCACTCGTAGCCGCGGCGCTTTGAAGATTTTCCGAAGCCGCAACTCGAACAGACGCCCTTCTTCACGTGGTAGGACTTCTCGCCACACCGTCGGCACTTCACGTGTGTCTTGGTGTTCTTTTTGCCCTGACTCGGCGTTCCGGATCCAGTCATATGTCTATCGAGACGACGTTATCGCCGCGTATAACGGTTGTGTCTTCTCCCGCTTCCAGAACCAGGTTCATGTGCTGGTCGTACCCCGCGAGGACGCCGGTGAACGTCTCCTCACCTTTCAACGTGACCGTAACCGATTCCTCGAGGGCCGCCTCCAGGACATCGAGAGGTCGCCCGCTCATACGCGAGCCAACGGCCTGGCCCGCTTAAACGCTCCGGAACCCGATCAAATCGAGGTCCGAAAGTCCGCGCCCGTTTCGGCCTGTGCCGCCGTCTCAGTCAGGACTGCGGCGGCCTGGGAGAGATCCTCGGTGTCGATCACTTCGACCGGCGTGTGCATATACCGGTTCGGGATCCCGAGATTGAGACTCGGCGTGCCACCCCGCTGGGTGTAGAAGGCGTCCGCGTCAGTCCCAGTCCGGCGTCCCGAGGCCTGGAGCTGGACGGGAAGGTCCGCGGACTCGGCGGCCCCACGAACGGCGGTCACCAACTCGGGGTGGTTGGCCGTCCCCCGCGTCACGACTGGGCCCTCCCCGAGCGAAACATCACTTGCCTGATCCTCCGGATAGGCTGGATTGTCCGAGGCATGCGTGACATCCACCGCGACGACGGCGTCGGCATCGAGTTCGGTCCCGACCATCATCGCGCCCTTCGTGCCGAGTTCCTCCTGGACGGTCGCCACGGCGTGAACGGTCGCGTCCACGTCACGTTTGACGGCCTTGCGGAGCGTCTCCGCGGCGACCCAGAGGCCCGCCCGGTTGTCGATGCCGCGACCGGCGATCCGGCTCCCGTCCAGGTCGTGGATGCCGGCCGCCGGAATCGCGGGGTCCCCGACCTCGACGAGTTCGCGAGCGGCCGCCTCGTCTTCGGCTCCGATGTCGACGTGCTGGGCCGTGATCTCTGGCACGTCACCGCTCTCACCCCGGTCCCGCAGGTGAATGGCCGTCTGGGCGATCACGCCGTTGACCGGGCCCTCGTCGGTCTGGATCTCGATCTGGGTCCCGCGGGAGACGGCAGGGTCCGAGCCGCCCACCGGGATGATCCGGAGAAAGCCCTCCTCGGTGATCGACGAGACCGCATAGCCGATTTCGTCGGCGTGGCCTGTGACGGCAATCGAGACCTCACCATCGCCCTCGAAGGAAGCGACGGCGTTACCGTAGGCGTCTGTCTCGACGGAGTCGGCGAACGAGGCGACGTAATCGATCCAGGCCCGGAGCGCCGGAGTCTCGTAGCCCGAGGGGCTTTTCGTCTCGAGCAACGTTTCGAGGAATTCGCGCTGGGTGCTGTCCATACCCGTACTGGTGATCCCATCGACGTTAAACGGTCGATCCAGGCGGGGGAGCCCGAAGAGCTATCTTCGTGGAGAGTTGACATGTATGTATGGGTGTCATCGAGTTTCACGTAGATCAGATCGAGGTCGAGACCGTCCCGAAACTGGTCCTCTTTGACCGGTCTGGCGGGGACGAAAAGGGTGCTGGAGAGCCAGGGAGCGGGAGTCCAGTGTCCCCGTTGACTGCGGTGGGTGTCGCCGTGTTCGCGACCGTCCTCGCCGTGGCCCTCTGGCGGCTCGCAACCCGGGTCAAGAACATCGATCTGCACCGTTGACTACGCGCGAAGCGAATCGACCGGCCGGTCGTTCGCGGCCTTCCAGGCCGGGTAGAGCCCGCTGAGGAGGCTCGCACCGACCGCGAAGACGAAGCCGAGGAGCAGATACCGCACGCTCTGCCAGCCGAGCACGAGCATCGCGTCCCCGACGAGGAACTCGAACAGTAACAGTCCCACCCCGAACGAGAGGAGCACACCGAGGACCCCACCGATCATGCCCAGAAACGCTGCCTCGGCCAGGATCATCCGGAGGACTTCACCCCGCCTGATTCCCACCGCCCGCAGGACGCCGATCTCGCCGCGCCGTTCGACGGTGCTCATGAGCATGACGTTGAGAATCGCTACGCTCGCCACCACGAGGGAGATGGATCCGATTCCGAACAGCGCGAGGTTCAGCGTCCGCAAAAACGAGTCGATCTGTTCCTGAATGTCCGCCAGGGTCGTGGCACTCACGACTTCTTCGCGTTCGTTGAGTCGGTCCTCGATGGCCGTCGCGATTCGGGTCGCCGCTTCCCCGTCAGCGGCGATCACGCTGACTGAACTGTACAACTCCGTGTCGATGGCCGAAACCGGGAGCACCAGCGTTCCGCTCCCACCAGCCCCTCCGAAGCCTCCACCGGTGTCGATGATGCCACGGATCCGGTAGAGTCGGCCGTCGTACTCGACTGGGTCACCCAGGCCGAGCTGCAACTCCGTCGCGGTCGTGCTGTCGATCAAGGCTCCCGATTGCAAGCGATCCGGGGCCGTCCCGGACGCCACGTCGTAGAGTGCACTGGCCTCGGTCACGCCGGTCACGCTCACGCCCGCCTGTTCACCTCCCGATTCGATCACCGTTCGCGCGGATTTCTTCGGGACCACCGTCGCGTCGGTGACGACGGATTCGATCGCCTCGATCTGTGCTTCGGTCAATCCCTCAGCGGGGTTGTCCTCGCCGGGCGTGACCGTCACTTCGTCGGCCAGCCCCCCGAGGTCCTGTGTGGCCTGGTACTGGAGGGCTGCACCGGCCATCCCCAGCGAGGCGATGGCGACCACCCCGATGACGACCCCGAGTGCCGCCAGCGCCGTTCGAACCCGGTTTCGGCCGAGGTTCCGCCAGGCCATGGAGACACTCGGAAATCGCCACAGGGCCGCGGCAATCCGGCTCACGTGATCACCCCGTCGATGAGTTCGACGGTGCGGTCCGCGTAGTCCATCAGCAGTTCGTCGTGGGTCACGACGACGATCGCGATGTTCTCCTCGGTCTTGAGCCGGGTGAGTTCCGCCAGGATGGTGCGGGCGGTCTCCTGATCGAGGTTCCCGGTTGGTTCGTCCGCGAGGAGTACCTTCGGCTCGTTGATCAGGGCGCGGGCGATCGCCACCCGCTGTTGTTGCCCGCCGGAGAGTTGGCTCGGCAGGTGATCGAGCCGATCACCGAGTCCCACCCGCCGGAGCAGGTCGATCGCCCGCTCGTGGCGATCGATACTGGTATCCCACATCGAGGGCAATTCGACGTTCTCGACGGCGGTGAGCATCGGCAGCAGGTGAAAGTCCTGAAAGACAAACCCGATGCCCGAGCGGCGCTTTTCGGTGAGTTCGTCCTCGCTGAGCCCCGACACGTCGACTCCCTCGAGCCGGACGGTCCCTTCGGTGGGTGTATCCAGCAACCCGGTCATGTTGAGCATCGTGCTCTTGCCCGACCCGGAGGGGCCGATCACGGTCACCATCTCGCCCCGGTCAGCGTGAAAGTCCACGCCTTTCAGGGCCTCGATAGTCTCGCTCCCACTCCGATAGCGCTTGATGACCCCTTCGAGTTCGAGGATGCTCATGTGCGCCAGCGATACAGTGCCGCGCCGATCAGGGCCCCCACGAGGCCAACGATCCCGAGCCGGACCAGCCCCAGCCCACCAGTTCCTGACTGGTCTTCGGCGTCCGATTCGCCCGCCTCGCCGTCGAGTTCGACGGTCTCATGCGTTTCGAACTGCTCGCCGCCGGCCGAGTAGGCAACCCGAACCGGGACCACTTCGGCCGCGTCGGTGACGTTGGCCGTAAGCTCGAAGGTCCCGAACTCGCTCGCTTCGATCCCGCCGATGAAGTAATCACGTGACGGCGAACTGGGAGTGACACCAGTTGCGGGCTCGATCGCGACCCGAACCGATTCGACATCGTTGCTGCCCACATTCGCGGCATCACCACGCAAGGTGACGATCGAGCCCTCGCGAGTGGCCTCGACTCCGGAGAGGACGATCGATGCGGTGTCGGTCGGCTGGTAGTCCCGGCTGGCTTCGATCGTCCGATCAGTTCCGGACGCGGTGTAAGACGCGGAGACAGTCAGGTTCCCGGTCCCGAGCGTCGCTCCGTCGAAGGTCGCCGTTCGGGACTCCGTCGCCGGCACGTCATCAAGCACGGATCGGGCGAGTATCCGCCCGTCCCTGACCGCCCGGAGTTCGACATCCCGCAGTTCGGCGTTTCCGTATTGCACGAGGGTCGCCTCCAGCGCGGGCCCGTCAGGTGACTGGATCGGCGTCAGGGTGAGTTCGGGGTCGTTTCTGGCCGGTTCGACATCGACAGTCATCGACCGGTCGATCGAGCGGGTCTGGCCGTCGGCCGTCCGGTAGGTTACCGTTCCGGTGAGCGTCTGCCGGCCGGCTTCGGCGAAGGTCAGGTCGTAGCCGTGGACGGCCTGGGTGCCTGCCTCCAGCGACGCAGTCACCCGCTCGGCGTTGTCGACGATCGCATCGCCCCCGAGTTCGAGTCTGACGTTCGAGAGCGGGCGATCCTCACCGTTCGAGACGGTGACGTTCACCTGCTCCTCCTGGCCGGCGACGGCGTCGATGTCGTCGATACGCAGAACGGCCTCATCCGGGGGTTCGACGTCGATAGTAAGCGGGTAGGAGACCGATCGGTGATCGCCAGTCTCGTTCTCGACCCGAGTGTGAACCCTGAGATCCTTGGTTCCCGGGTCGTCAAAAGAGAGCGAAATTGGCACGGTGAGGCTCCCACCGGGGCGAACCGTGCCGACGTCTTCGACCCGGGCGTGTTCGTTCGCCCGCCCGGCGTCACGGATGTAGACGTCGGTGACCTCGAAGGCCTCCAGATCGTCGTAATTCGCGATCGTGACGGACACGGAAAACCGCTCGCCTGGGGCCGGATCCTCGACAGTCGGCGTCGCGGACTCGATCGCGAGGTTCGAGATCGAACCACTCACCGGAACCGCGACCGTGACGGCGGCAATGATCAAAACCAGGGTGAGCAGGCCAGTTACGGGACGAGAGCGCACGATTCAGCGCTCCGAGAGGGCATCAAGGTTCGTCCCAGGAGCTGTGCGGGTGGGATAGTAGCTCATCGATCTTCGTAACTGAATATTCATTCAACATGGATAGGTCTTCTGGCAGGCCCAGATCAGGGCTCCAGAACCGACGAGACGTACCGCGAGAGTTCCTCGCGGACCTGATCCGTGTCCTCGCTCCGGGCGGTGACCTGCTGGGTCATCGCGCCGTTGATCGTCGCCAGCAGGAAGGCGGCGACCCGATCAGAGTCCACGTCCCGGAACGTGCCAGACTCGATGCCGGCCTGGATGATGTCGGCCAGTCGATCGTGAAAGACCTGATCGCTGTCACTAAAGTGCTCACGAAATCGGTCGTCGTGAGCCGCCTGGGCCCGCAATTCAACCATCGCTCGCGTGAAGTTGCGGGCCTCCTCGGGCTGGGTGTCCGAGAGCGCCTGATCGAAGAACTCGGCCAGCCGCTCGTCGGCCGCCGCCTCACGCTTCTCGGGCACCGACTCGAACTCCTCGAGCATGAACCCGAGAAAATCCAGGAGGAGTTCGTCCTTGCTCTCGTAGTGGTGATAGAGCAGGCTCTTTGACTTCTCGAAGAACTCGGCGATCCGGGAGATCGTCAATCCCGCGTATCCGTACTCACAGAGTGCGTGATAGGTCGCCTGCATAATGGCCTCGCGGGTGTTCGCCGGCTCCTCGAGAAACGCGTGTCGCTCGACCATTGCTGAATGAATATTTGATCACCGCGTAAAGCGATGTTGGTCGAGTGCCCGGAAGACCTTCCCCCGTCCGCGGACTACAACCCGTATGAATCCGATCGGGGGCGCCAGGGCACTCCTGGGCGCGGACGGGAACGGCGGCGTCGACTGGGCAGCCGCCCGCCGGGCCGCACACGAACTGACCGACCCCGGTGACCTCGGGCTCTCCGACTCGGTTCGGGGGGCCTACGCCGAGGATCTGCAAGCGGCCCACCGGGAGATCCAGGCGACAGCCGGGATCGAATTCGATCTCCCGCGGACGATACAGGTGCAGAACCGCCACCACTGGATCGAGGCGACACTCGAAACACTCGAAACCGCCTTCGAGCCGATTTCGGACCGACCGGGAGCACTGCCTGGAATCACCGGCCCCCTCAACACGGCCTCGATCGCCGGCTCGGTCGCCTACCTCTCGCGGCGGGTCCTGGGCCAGTACGACCCGCTTCTGTTCGCCGAATCCGAGCCCCACCGACTCTACGTCGTGCATCCGAACCTGATGTCGACCGCCGCCGAACTGGACGTGCCGGTCGAGCGATTCCGCCGCTGGATCGCGTTTCACGAGGTCGCTCACGCGGCCGAGTTCGGGGCCGCACCCTGGCTCCGGCCCTACCTCGCCGAGCGAGTCACCGGGATCGTCGCGGCGCTCGCCACCGGATCGCTCCCGAAAGAAGAGTACGGGGAGCTAAATCGCGCGATGACCGTCGTGGAGGGGTACGCCGAACTCCTCATGGACGAGGCGTTCGACGAGCCCTCGGCGGAGCTCCGACGGAAACTGGACACGCGCCGACAGAGCGGTGGACCACTCTCCACCCTCGTTTCGAGACTGCTCGGGCTGGATCGCAAGCGCGAGCAGTACGAACGTGGCCGGGCCTTCTTCGACGCCATCGTGGCCGAACGGGGGCTCGAAGCGGCCGGCGCGGTGTGGGACGAACCCGGGAACCTGCCCCGCGAGTCGGAACTCGAAGCGCCGGGTCGCTGGCTCGATCGTGTCCTACCCACGGCACCCAACTGACTGAGAGCGACATGGTTTTCGGCCCGGACCGCGATAAAATGGCCGTGAACCGCCGGGGCGAGGTACTGGACGTTGGCGAGGTGCAAACGATCAGCACTGACTCGGGCGATCGTGACGTGGCGACGGTCCGGATTCGGACCGACGACGGCCCGGTTTCTATCTCCCTCCGGAAGAAGTGGACGAAGACGGCCGAGATCCTCGAACCCGGGATGGAGCTTTCGGTGACGGCGCTGACCGAGACCGAAGACGGACTCGCGACGACCGAGGAATCTGCGGTCGTGGTCGAACCCGACTTTCTCGTCGACGTGACCGACATCCGCTCCTGGGTACAGTGTCCCCGGCTCTACTATCTCAACAAGATCGGCGGCCTGCCCCTCGAATATCCTGTCACCAAGGGGACGATCGTCCACGAGGTCTTCGGCGATCTCCTGCGTGGGCAGGACCTCGACACTGCAGTCGAAAAGCGGGTCGACGAGGCGGGGCTGGAACTGGGCTTGCTTGGCCGAGATCGCGAGGCGGTAATCGAGGAGGTCAAACAGAACGCCGCGGCGATCGACACCTGGCTCTCACAGGGCCGACTGGACGAGGACGGATGGCGATCGGAGGTGACGCTTCTGAGTGACACCTACGGCATCAAGGGACGGTGTGACGCCATCCGGCGGGGGAACCCCGTCGAACTCAAGACCGGGAAGAACACGAGCCGGAGCCCCCGGTTCCAGGACAAGATCCAGGCCGCGTCCTACGCACTCCTACTCGAAGAGCAAGGCGTGGTCGTCGATACGGGCACGTTGCTCTACACGAAAAACGCCGCCCTGGAGGAGGAAACGGGGGACCTCTCGCCGGCCAAGGACTTCTCGATCGGCGACGGGCTTACGAAATTCGTGCTTCGGACCCGCAACGAGATCGCCGCCATGGAACACGACCGGTCGGTTCCGACCGGCTACGAGGGCGATGCGACTTGTCAGTACTGCTTCGAGCAGGACACCTGTCTGGTGGTCTCGGGTCGGCTGGACCAGCCCTCGAAGGCGGGGTCCGTCGGCGACCCCTTGCCCGAGGCCGAGCGGACGTATTTCCAGCGCCAGTACGACGCCATCGAGACGGAACGGCGGGCCATCCACCAGGAGTACGCCAAGCTCTGGAAGCAGTCCGCCCAGGCCCGTGCAGACGCCGACCGGGCGCTCATCGATCTGGAGCCGGCTGGGCGAACACAACTCCCGGACGGCCGGTGGGAGCTCCGCGCAGAGCGCCCGGCGGGAGCCGTCTCGAAGATCCGGGAGGGAGACCGCGTCCTGGCGAGCGACGGGGACCCGATCGACGGCCACACCGAGTTGGCCGTCGTCGAGTCACTGGGCCGGGAGATCGTCCTGACGGCCGACGAACCACTCTCGGTCCGACGACTCGACGTCTACCCCTCGGAGTTCTCGGTCGACCGGATGTTGACCGCCCTTCACGACGCCCTCCTCCGGGGCCCGACGCGCCGTCGTGATCTGCTCTTCGAGCGGGACACACCGACTTTCAGCGGTCCCACCCGCGAGTTGATCGACAACAACCCCGCCCAGAATCGGGCGATCAATACGGCGCTCAGAGCCGAGGACTTTGCGCTGATTCACGGGCCCCCGGGCACGGGAAAGACCTACACGATCGCCCGGCTGATCCGGGCCCTCGTCGACCGTGGCGACCGGGTATTGCTCTCTGCGTTTACCAATCGCGCCGTGGACAACGCGCTCTCGGCGCTGGTCGACCAGGGGTTCGAGGACGCAATTCGGATGGGCACCGAATCCGGGGTTCGCTCGGACATGGCCCACCTCCGACTCGATACGGCTGGCGATCCAACAGAGCGAGCCGCAGCGCTGGAATCCGCCCCGGTGGTGGCAGCGACGACGGCCTCGTGTGGCTCGCGGGTGATGCGCTCACAATCCTTCGACGTGGTCGTCGTCGATGAGGCAAGTCAACTCACCGAGCCGGACACCCTCGCGGCGATCAATCGGGGGGCAAAATTCGTCCTCGTCGGCGATCACAAACAGCTCCCGCCAGTCGTCCAGTCGGGGGCCGACCTCTCGACCTCGCTTTTCCAGCGGCTCATCGAGACCTACCCGGAGGCGGCCGTGATGTTGGATCGCCAGTACCGCATGTCCCAGCGAATCCAGGCCTTTGCCTCCCGGGAGTTCTACGACGGCCAGCTCCGTCCGGCCACGGGTTCGGTCGCCGGCCAGACCATTAGGGATCTGGGACTTGACCCAACACGCCCCGACGTGTACGATGGGGTCACGCTGGTCCCGGTCGAGGGCACGAACGCCGACCATACCGACACGGCCGAGGCAGAACGGGTCGCCGAGATCGTGACCGCGTATCTGGCGGCCGGGGCTGAGCCGGACGATCTGGGCATCATCGCTCCGTTCCGGGCCCAGGTCTCCACGGTCGAGCCGCTCGTTCCCGACGGCGTGACCGTCGACACCGTGGATCGCTTCCAGGGATCGAGTACCGAGATCCTGCTCGTCTCCTTCGTGGCCTCCGGGAGCCTCGACGGACCGCTGTTCGAGGACGAGCGACGGATGAACGTGGCGCTCACGCGGGCGAAGAAGGCACTCGTGCTGATCGGGGATCCGGCCGCGCTGGGAAGTCGTGACCGATATGCGAGGATGCTCGACTGGGCCGATCGAGCCGCAGAGTGACAGACGAGTCAACTCCCCAACAGTACGTGTTTGCTCCGGCCACACTCCTTTATGCCCACTCCGGTCCAAGAAACGACCATGGACGCTGCTGTGGGGAGATCCTATCAGACCTACTTCGAGAAATCCCCGGTCGCGGTCTTCGTGGTCGACGAGGACGGGGAGTATCTCGAAGTGAACCCGGCTGCGTGCGAGCTCGTGGGTTGCTCGGAATCCGAGCTCCTGTCGATGTCCGTCTCGGATCTCTCCGCGAGTGAGGGCGTGACCCCACCCTCGTTTCAGCGAATCCGGGATACGGGCCGTATTCGAACCGAACTCCAGCTCCAACACGCCGACGGCCACCTGATCGACGTGTTACTCGACGCCGTTTCGCTGGGGGAGGGAACGTTCGTCGCCTACGTCAGGGACATTTCGGATCGGAAAGAGCGCGAACGCGAGGTCGAGTCCCTGAAGGAACGACTCGAACTGGCCGTCGACGCCGCCGATCTGGGGGTCTGGGACTGGGACCTGGAAACCGACACGGTCCAGTTTAACGACCAGTGGGCGACGATGCTCGGGTATTCGCCGTCGGAAATCAATTCCTCCCTCGACGCCTGGAAGTCCCGCGTTCATCCCGCGGATCGCGAGGTAGTGATGGACGCGGTCGACGCCCACCTCGCTGACGAGGCGGCGTACATCGACACCGAACACCGACTCCAGACGGCCGATGGCGGCTGGAAGTGGGTCCGGGATATCGGGCACATCACGGAGCGGGGAGCGAACGGGGACCCAAAACGGGCGGTGGGGATTCACCAGGACATCGACGAACGGAAACGTGCCGAACAGGCGCTCGAAGCCGCTCACGACAGGCTTCGGCAGGTCATCGACCTGGTCCCGGACCTGATCTTCGTGAAAAATCGGGACGGGGAGTATCTCCTCGTGAACGACGCGGTCTGTGCGGCCTATGGCCGCCCGGCCGAGGAGATCATCGGCCGGACCGATCAGGAACTCCTGTTCACCGAGAAGCACCCAAAGGAGTTCCGCGAGGACGACCTGGCGGTCATCGAGTCGGGCGAGCCAAAGACAATTCCGGAGGAGGAACTGGTGACCGCAGACGGGGAGACACGCGTGTTTCACACGACCAAGATCCCCTACGAGCCCTCCGGGAGCGACGACGACGCGGTGCTCGGATACGCCCGGGACATCACCGAACTCAAGGCCTACGAACGACGGATCGAGACCCAGCGGGACAATCTGGAGGTCCTCAACCAGATCGTCCGCCACGACATCCGGAACGATCTCCAGTTGGTGCTCGCGTACGCTGATCTCCTCCACGATACCGTCGAGGAGTCGGCATCCGGACACCTCCACACCCTGCAAAACGCGGCACAAGACGCGGTAGCGATCACTCGGACCGCCCGGGACGTAACGGAAGTACTCATGCAATCCGACGCGGATCGATCCCCGACACGCTTGGGCCCGGTCCTGGAGGGAGCGATCGACTCGGCCCGCTCGAACCACGAACACGCCGCGATTCAGGTCGAAGGCTCGATTCCGGAGGTATCCGTACTGGTTGACGATCTGCTCGAATCGGTGTTCCGGAACCTGCTCCAGAACGCGGTCATCCACAACGATCAGGAGCTCCCCGAAGTCACCGTGACCACGACAGCTGGTAAAAAGACAGTGGCCGTCTCCGTCGCCGACAACGGCCCGGGCGTCCCGGACGAGCAGAAAGCGGAAATCTTCGAGGAAGGTGTCCAGGGACTGGATAGCGAGGGGACCGGACTGGGATTGTATCTCGTCGAGACGCTGATCGACCGCTACGGAGGGTCGGTCCGGGTCGAGGACAACGACCCACGGGGGGCGGTGTTCACCGTCGAACTGCCACTTGCCTGAGCGAGGCGGGCTAGTTCAGCACCCAGAACTGGTAGTTGAGATACGTGGCGAAGGAGACCCAGAGCAGGTAGGGGACCAGGAGGAGGGCAGCCCGCCGGTCGACCCGGTCGAAGACCATAATCGTCGTCACGATGAGCACCCAGAGGGCCAGGATGACGAGCAACCCGGCTCCGAGGGCCTGCTGTCCGAAGAAGACCGCCGACCAGCCAAGGTTGAAGATGAAATGGACGACGAACACACCGATCGCGAGTTTCGCGCCGTCCGGATCGGTCGGGGCCTGCCGCCAGACGAGCCAGACGGCGACGCCCATGAGGGCGAAGAGGGCCGTCCAGACCGGGCCGAAAACCCAGTTCGGCGGGGCGATAGCCGGGCGGACGAGGCTGCTGTACCACTCGCCGAGCCCCTGGGCAGTGAAGATCGCCCCGGACGCGCCGACGAGTTCGACGGCGAGAATCGAGAGCCCAAGCGCGAGACCGGGTCGATCGCGAGCGAATCCCGGCAGTCCTGAGTTAGATCTCATAGAGTCATTTCGAACCCTGGCCCGAAATACGTACGCCCCACTTAGCCAGTTCGCCGGCGGCGAACTTCCACCAGCCCGACAGCGAGGCCAAGGACGACTGCGACCCCCAGTGCGGTCGTGACGCCGACGCGGAAGACCCCGGCAAGAATGAGGAAGCCCAGGAGAAATCCCAGGGCGAACGCGACGAACCCGCCGGCGACAGCGTTCCGCTGTGGGGACGGCGATTCGAGCCCGACGTACGCGGCAGCCCCGAGCAACGCGCCAGCGACCAGACCGGCTGGCAGCCCCAGAAAGACCGAAAACTCGACCCACCGACCGGTAACGGCGGTGACAGCCACCCCAACCAGCAGGAAACCAGCCACAGCGGCGGCCAGCGCCAATCCAAGGGATTTCGTGGTCACGTGTGTGGTGTGCCCGGGCTTACTCCGAGCCGATCGCTTCGAGGTCCGTGCCCTCGATCACGGCTCCCGTTTCTGTGTCGTCTGCCGACTCGTCGCGTGATCGGCGACGCCAGGCAAGCACGCCGAGGAGGGCTCCGGTGACTGCCAGCGCGACTGCCCCAAGGGCGAATCCGCGCCGGGACGGCAGTCGGGATCGGGACCGGGACTCCGATGCTGACTCGGTGGCGGGTCTGGCCGTGGTCTGTGTCGGGGATTCGTCCACCCCTTCGCCGCCGATCTGTGTGCCATCCAGGTGCAACTCGAAGAACGTGATTTCGGAGACCATACGAGAAATCGGCTCGGAAAACATATAGCCAGGCCGATATTTCTCAGCGAGTGAGAACCGACGGCAGGTGCCAGCAGCAGCCCTAGTCCTCGCCGGCCGACGCCCCCTCGATCGCCTCGGTGACTCGGTCGTGAAAGGCCCGGAGGGCGGCGTCCTCGTCTTCGGCGAGAACCACGTCGCTGGCCGAAAGCGTCGCCAGGCCGAAGGAGAGGGGACTGGGCGAGTCGAGTGTCCTCGGGACCACGGTGAGTTCACCCGCCTGGATTCGTCCGAGGAGTTCCTTGATATGTCCGAAATCGAGTTTGTCCTCGACGATCTCCCGGTTGGTCTCCGTGAGGACCACGAAATCCGACAGGTCCTCGGCAAAGCCAAGCAGCATCTCCGCGGAGACCTGCTGCCGACTGGCGGACTTCTCGTGGCCCTTGTACCGCTTGAGAATCATCAGGGAGCGGGTCGCGTTGATGCGGAAGTACCGCTCGCGTAGATCAGTCCCAACCAGGCTCGCTTCGAGGTGCTCGCGGGCCCGGTCCGGGTCGAGCCCTTCGAGCAGCCCCACCACGTCGACCTTGCGATTGAGCGGCATCGAGAGGACGAAGCCGGTGTCGTCGACCGCGATGGTCACGTTCGCGGTGGCGGAGTTCGCGACCTTGTGAGCCAAAATCCGTGAGAGGCCATCGTTCACCTGCCGGCCGTAGGGAACTCGCACGTAGTAGCGACGGCGATAGTCAGCCCGGTCGGTGACGTGTTCGACGACGATCCGATCGGTGGTGCTCACACTCTCGGGCCCGGCGTAGGCGATCTGCCTGTCGACTGTCCGTGAGAGTGCTCGCACGCTCTCCTCGTCGATGGGGAGGTCCCGGAGCGCCCGTCTGAGAGCGGCCATCCCGTCCGCCCGAAGCGAAGTGAGCCGATCCTGAAAGGCCGCGATCTCGGCCCCCAGATCGAAGGACCGGGGCAGGCGCTCGGAGTACCACGAGGGGACCGTCGCCCGCTCGCTCGTCCGATCGACGTACACCTTCGATCCCCGGCGATAGCGATACTCGTACCGCTGGCCCCCGAGGACGAAGACGTCACCCGGATCGAGCGTGTCGAGATAGTCCTCGTCGAGGTCACCGACCCACTGGTCGTCGCTCCGGACGAACACGTCACAGGAAAAGGAATCCGGGATCGTCCCGAGGTTGGTCATGTAGATCATCCGGGCCAGCCGACCCCGCTTGCCGATCAATCTGGTGCCGACCGGGTACTCCGGATAGTGATGCTCGCCGTCGGGGGGGTCGTTCTCGTCGACCCAGATCTTCGCGTAGACGTTGCGGTCCTCTAGCCCGTCGTACTCGGCCCGGAGGTATCTGAGCAGGTGGGCGAACTCCGCGTCGGTGTAGTCCCGATAGGGGTAGGCCCGGCGGAGTGTCTCCTCGACCTCCTGAAGCGGGCGCGGCCCGTTGATCGCCATCCCATAGACGTGCTGGGCGGCGACGTCCTGGGCGCGCTCGGGGACTCGGATGCGGTCGACAAAGCCCGCGTTGGCCCGCTCGAGCATGACCGTACACTCGATCAACTCCTGGAGATCGAGTGCGAACACCCGCCCCGTGACCGTCTCGCCGAGCTGGTGACCGGCGCGTCCCACCCGTTGGAGGAGCGAGGCGACCGACTTCGGCGAGCCGACCTGCACCACGAGATCGATGTGTGGCATGTCGATGCCGAGTTCCAGGCTCGTCGAGGTGGTCACCACGTCCAGGGTCCCCTCCTTCAACGCGCTCTCGACCGCCTGGCGTCGCTCCTTCGAGAGCGAGCCGTGATGAGCCCCCGAATGTTCCTCGTCCACGGCCCCCCGCTCCCGGAGGTTTTCGAGCACGCGTTCGGCCCCCGAACGGGTGTTCGTGAACACGAGCGTGCTGTCGTGGTCGTCGATCAACGTCGCGAGCCGGTCGTAGAACCGTTCGCGAACGACCGATCGCGGGGTTTCGACCAGGTCCGCCGCCGGCGTGTGCAGTTCGAGGTCATAGTCCCGCATGAACCGGGTGTCGACCAGTTCAACGTCGCGTGGCTCGCCGTCCTCGGAGCCGCCCAGAAAGGCCCCGATCGTATCGAGTGGTTCGACCGTGGCCGAACAGCCGATCCGGGTCGGGGCCGTGTCCGCGAGTGTCTCCAGTCGCTCCAGGCTCACCGAGAGATGAGTGCCCCGTTTGTTGGCCGCGAGGCTGTGAATCTCGTCGACGATCACGTACTCGACCGTCCGGAGTTTCTCCTTGAACTTCGGGGAGTTGAGCAGGATCGCCAGGGTCTCCGGCGTGGTGTTGAGGATGTGTGGGGTCTCATCGAGCATGGCCTGCCGGGCGGCCTGCTCGGTGTCGCCGTGTCTGATCGCGTGTCGGATCACGGAGGGCTCCTCGCCCTGTTCGGCCCGCCGCGCGGCAATCCCCTCCAGGGGTTCGGTCAGGTTGCGATGGATGTCGTTTGCCAGTGACTTCAGCGGTGAGATGTACAGGCAGTAGACCGTGTTTTCGAGGCCCGCAGATCGCTCCCGGACGAACAACTCGTTGATGATCGCCGTGAACGAGGCGAGTGTCTTCCCCGAGCCAGTCGGACTCGCGATGAGCGTGTGCTCGCCCGCGGCGATCTGGGGGATTGCCTCCCGCTGTGGCGGCGTGAAAAAACCGCCGTTCTGCCCGACAGAATCACCGAACTGGTCGATCCACCACTCCCGAACCGCCGGTTCGAGGGACTGCAACAGGTCCCCATCGGGGACCGCTTCGGGGTCCGGGACGGAGTCGGGCGTCTCCGTGACCATTCGTTGGGGCCTATGCAGGCCGGCGGGTTGTAGCTGTTGGCACCTGGTGGCCCCAACCGTTTTCCCCGTCGGACCACCCCCATCCACCATGCAACTCACCGTTCTCGGGACTGGCGCCGCGATGCCCACCCCGGGCCGGGCGCAGTCGGGAATCCTCGTGACCGATGGTGAGCGGCGGCTGCTCGTGGATGTCGGCAGCGGGGTGCTTGGCCGGCTGGCCGAAACGGACATCGGCTACGAAGGGGTCGACACCGTGCTTTTGACCCACCTCCATCTGGATCACGTCTCGGATCTCCTGGCGCTCTACAAGGCCCGGTGGCTGGCCGGCGAGGAGTCGATCACGGTCGTCGGCCCACCGGGGACGAACGCCCTCGTGGAGGACTTGCTCGACGCCCACGAGTACCTGCGCGGGCGGCTCAACTACGCGGTCCGGGAAATCGAGGCCGGGGCGTGGACTGTCGCCGGGTTCGATGTGACCGCCACCCCGACCCGACACTCGATGGACGGCCTGGCCTATCGCTTCGAGGACCAGGTGACGATCACCGGCGACACCAGGGAGTTCCAGGGCCTGATCAGTTTCGCCGAGGTCGGCTCGGTGCTCGTCCACGACTGCTCGTTCCCCGACAGCGTGGAGCAGGACGCCCACACCACACCCACGAAACTGGCTCAGGTCCTCGATGGGGCGGCCCTCGATCGGGTCTATCTCACCCACCTCTATCCACAGACAGTGGGCAGGCACCAGGAGATGATCGAGACGATCGAGTCGCGATTCGACGGCGAGGTACAGATCGCCGCGGACGGCATGCAGATCGGTGTCTGATCACTCGATCGGGTAGCGCAGCAGCGCCGCGACCCCACCGAGGTTGCGGAGCTGTTCACCGGGCTGAAACTCGTGTGAGAAGACGGTGATATCCCCGCCCTGACGCTCGACCTGCTGGATCAGTTCGTTCACGTCCAGGGCCCAGTCGCCCTCTCCGGCCCGCTCCTGGCGGAGTCGTTCGTCCAGAATCAGGAGGTTCTCGACGGCCCCGTACTCGGTCGCGGTCTCGACGGCGTCGATGCCGTAGGCGGCCGCGCCGTCCCCGGCCATCCGATCGGTGAGTTCGTCGATCGCCGCAGACTCCTCGGCGATCCGGGTCTCGCGGCGGACGTCCGCGACGGCCCCGCGCTTGAGCACCTCGTGGACGCCACGCCCGCCGGCCGCGCTGGTGTCGACGACCGAAACCGTTTCGGTGACCGCGGGGTGGGCCTGAATGTGTTCGAGGGCGTCCTGTTTCGTAAACCCCGGGCCGGCGAGGATGATCGCGTCGGCGTCGAGGTGCCCGAGCGCGTCGGCCAACTCCTCGAAGAGTTCCTCGCGGCCGCCGGTGTACTCGCCCTTGCCGGTGGTGCTCGTGAGCGAGACGTACTCATCGACGCCGTACTGGGCCACCGTGTGGACGTGGGCTTCGCCCTCCGCGACGGTGGCGATAGCGACCGTGGGCTGATCGGTGGCTTCCTCTGCCTCCTCGATCCGTTCGCGCTGGTCGGGCTGCCAGATCTTCTCGATCTCGATCGTGTCGTGTTCCTCCAGGTTCAGGGTGTGATGGAGGCCGAGTTGGTCCTCCCGGGAGCAATCCACGATCGTCCCACCCACCCGAAGCCGGTTCGAGAACTTGTGGAAGTCCACGTCCTCGACCTCGAGGGTGACGTGCATGTGTTCGCGCTCGCCACCGGTGTCACGCATGTGCTCCTCGTTGCGCTGGATGCGTCGGTGGGTGTCCCCGGAGACCAGATCACCGGGTTCGATGACGTAGGTGAGATGCCAGAGGTCATCGAGACTCTCGGGCACCAGGCTGACCGCCTCGCGGCCGGCCTCGCGAGTCGACCACTCCCGGACGTGCATTACTCCTCACCCTCGCTGATGCGACTCGTCCCGGGCGGCATGAACTTCTGAATCTCGTCCGGGCTCGCGACCTTCCGCACGAGAGTGGTGTCGGCAAAACGCTCGCGGAACTCCCGGTAGATCCGTTTTGCGACGTCGCCCTGGGCGTACCGGCCCGGTTCGATCCGGATCGAGGTCTCGGTCTGGGCCTCGATCGGTTCGGGTGGGCCCCCGAGGACCCGCGTTTCGGGCTCACAGGAAATGCCGACGGCGGCCCCGACAGGCGTATCATCGAAGTAGGTCCGGTCGCCGCGGATCGCGAAGCCACCCTTCTCCAGGTACTCGCCGCTTTCGGGAGTCTTCGAGACCTGGTCGCCGGAGACCATGTAGACGTCGCCGCTGTACTGGCCCTGCTTCCAGACCGTGGAGTAGGTGACCGCGAACTGCGCGGCTTCGCGGAGACTCCGCTCTGGTACCTCGATGTCCTTCGTGGGCTCGCTGGGATCGCTCGTCTTGAGAATCGTCGCCGGGCCGCCGTGGGCCTGGGTGTGGAAGAAGCGATCGGCATGTTCCATGTACTTCGCGACCAGTTCCTCGTTCTGCTCGGCGTTTCGACCGCCAAGCACCAGAAAGCCGTCGCTGGTCCGGAACGACCGGAACCGGTCATACCACATCTCGGGGCGTCGGATGGGGATCGACTCGCGAGCCAACCAGTCAACCTCCGCGGCGGGCGTTTCGTCCTCTTTCTCGGAGGAATCTTCCGTATAGTCCGCTTTGCGCTCCTTCAGGGCGGCGAGTTCCGCTCGCGTGTCCTCGATGGCTTCTAACGCGCCGTCCCGTTTGGATTCGATCTCCTTGGCCCCGGTGTAGAGCCGGTCAGCGTTCTTCTCGACCCCGGATCGAGGGTCCAGGGGAATCTCGTGATCGTCCAGATCGATTCGGATCATTCCCTCAGACTCGTCGATGCCGGTCACCGCGGCTGCAGCCTCGATTCCGGCCTCGGCCCCGTCGGCCAGCCGGGATTCGATCTCGGCCCACCCGTGTCCGGATTCCCGGGCCTCCCGAACCGTCCGGATGATCTCGTCGACGAAGTCGTAATTCGCATAGAGTGCCTGGGCCTTCTCCCGCTCGGCCTCGGCCCGTCGCTCGAAGTCCTCGATGGCCTGTTCCTGCTGTTCGATGATGCGCTCTCGCTTCTCGATCTCGGCGTCGAACTCCGGCCCACTCGACTCGCCGGTCTCGGGCTCGTCTTCCCGGTCTTCGAGCGCCCGGAAGTAAGCATCGAGGGCCGCGTTGAAGGTGTCGTAGGCCTCGGCCTCCAGGTCGGCGTACTCCTCTAGCGGGACGGGGGTCACGTCTACGACTACCCCGTCCTCGCGGTAGACACGGGGGTCGGTGTCTCCTTCTCGGAGCCGGTCGAGCAGGTCGGTCATCTCCGCGTAGAGCCGGCGGTACTCCGTCTCGCCCGCCTCGGTGATGTCCAAGGTCTTCTCGACGCCGGCCCGCGTACAGAGTTCCTCGCCGTACGTGCCACCGAAGTTGAGCTGGGTCGCCATGGTTCGGACCAGGTCGGTGTCCGAGTCGGCCATGGTCGCGGCAAACGTCTCGTAGTCCATCTCCAGAGGGTTGATCCGGCTCTCCGGGAAGCCGTACTGCGCGCCCGGCGCGACCGTCCGCGAACGGAGCCGCACCGTCGAGAGCGAGTCGATTACCGCGCCACTCTCGTCGAGCACCGCCAGGTTCCCCTCGCCGAACAGTTCCGCGACGATAGTGGTATCAGCATCCCCGCGACGGAACTCGAACTCCAGGATCCGGTCGAAGCCGTGCTGGGAGACCGACGCCAGGTCGGCCCCGGCGATCCGGTTACGCAGCATCTTCGCGAAGTTCGGCGGCCGGTCCGGCGCCGCTGGCACGAACTCCGGTTCGGTGACGTGGACGCGTTTGCGCTCGCCGACCTGGATCAAGAGTTCGATGCGACCGCGGTCGTAGTCCCGCATCTTGAGCCGCACGAGTCCGTCCGCATAGAGATAGGCCTTGTCCACGGTCGCGCCGGTGTAGGCCCCGAGTTCGCCCACCAGGGCGACGAGCCCGACACTCGTGACCTCCCGCTTCGGTTCCATGGTCACAAGGAGTTGGACCGACGGGATAGGAGCATCGGTCGACCGGGACTCAGAGCGGTTTGCTCACGTAGGGGCCGTCCCGCTCGTACCCCAGGTGTGCCCGGTAGTACTCCCGGGCCCCGATGCCGGCGATCACGACGAGTTTCTCGTAGCCCGCCTCGCGAGCCAGCGACTCGGCTTTCTGGAGGAGTTTCCGCCCGTACCCCTGGTGCTGGAAGCCGCCCTCGGTGTCGCCCAGTCCGACTTCGTCCCCGTAGACGTGCAATTCCCGGATCAGGGCCGCATCGGCCAGTTCCTCGCGGCGTGGCGCGCCCGGGAACCGCAACCGCGTAAAGCCAACGAGCAGGTCCGCATCCGGATCCTCGAAGCTGATGAAGTGCTCGGTCCCATCCCCGGCCTCGTAGGTCTGGACGTCGAGGGTGACCCCAGTGGGTTCCGCGTCGTTCATCCCCACCTCGCGACAGCGCACGCAGTCACACTCCCAGCCGTGATCGGCCATGCGTTTTCGGGCTAGCTGTCGCAGGTTCGACTTCCAGACCCCCGCCTCGATGAAATCCGCCGGAATGTCCCGCTGGACGCGCTGGAGGCGGACGTACGGCGGCAACTCGGCCTTGATCTCGGCGACCAGTTCGGCGGCCTGCTCGTTCGTGAGCGGGTCGTACTCGTCCCGACGCCACATGTCATATATCCGGGTGCCCCGGACTACGAGTGTGGGATAGATCTTGAGGTAGTCCGGCCGGAAGCGCTGGTCGGCGAAAAGGCGTCTGGCGTCCTCTCTGGCCATCGCCACGGAGGTCCCCGGCTGGCCCGGCATGAGGTGAAAGCCGACCTTGAAGCCGGCGTCCCGCAACCGCCGCCCGGCGTCGATGGCGTCCTGGACGCCGTGGCCCCGATGCATCTCGCGGTTGACGGCCTCGAAGGTGGTCTGCACGCCCACTTCGACTTTCGTCACGCCGAGCGCAAGCATGCGGTCGATCTGTTCCGGGCCGACCCAGTCCGGCTTGGTCTCGAAGGTCGTCGCCACGTTGCGCACCGCGGCCGTCTCGTTCTCCCGGATGACCGTCTCCAGGTCTGCCTCGGTCGCGTCCTCGGGGTCCTGTGCGAAACTCTCACCCTCGGTGGCGGCCGGTGGGTTCTCCGGATCGAACTCGTTCATCGCCTGGAGTGCCCGCTTGACGAACCACTCCTGATACGCCGGATCGCGAGCGGTCATCGTCCCGCCCATCACGATGAGTTCCACCTTGTCGACCGGGTGACCGATGTGTCGCAACTGAGCCAGTCGGAGTCGAACCTGGCCGTACGGGTCATAGTCGTTCTGCTCGGCTCGGGCCGCTGCGGGCTCGTGGCCGGTGTAACTCTGGGCGGAGGAGAACTCCGAAGCCGGCCCACCCGGGCAGTACAGGCACTTTCCGTGGGGGCAGGGCTCGGGGCTGGTCATGACCGCGACCGGGGTCACGCCGGAGGCGGTCCGGACCGGTTTCCGGCGGAGGACCGGTTCGAGTTCGTCCCGCGTGCCGTCAGGCGCGGCCGCCAGCAGATCGCCGTTGGTCGGGACTTTCGGCGAGCTATGCTCGCCACAGGCCGCCAGTTTCGCCTGTTCGACGTCGTCACGGTCGACCTCGCCGTCGAGAATCCGAGTGACGACGTCCCGGCAGGCCCGCTCGAACCGTCGCTCGCCCTCCGCGTCCATATCCGTCCCAGCGGAGAGTCGCCAAAAAGGGTGTCGTTCAGCCCAGCCAGACCGAGACTTCCTCGATCACGGCCTCCAGAACCGCCTCGCGGCGGCCCGAGAGGAACTCGATGCGACCGTCCCGGCCGCCCCGGGGAGTCACGCCGCCGCCCGGAACGCGGTCGGCAACGGCCTCGCCGATGGCTCGAACGTCGAGTGCGGTCGAGCGCTCGAGGAACAGTTCGTCCTCGTCGAGCGCGATGGTCACCATCGGGCCGGACGCTTCTGCCTCCCGGCGGTGGAGTTCCGCCAGCAGGAGTTCGGTCGGCGGGAAGTCATAGCGGTGGGTGTACTCGGCCACGTCGAGCACGTCGATCTGCACGCCGTCGTCCTCGCGGCGTTCGAGGTGGGGGCGAGCGGTCGCGAGTTCGGTCTCCAACTTCGTCTCGAACTGCTCGCTGAGCGGCGTGGCGAGCGCGGCGTTGTCCTCGGCCCAGAACAGGTCGCTGATGAGTTCGCGCTTGTCCTCGTAGGACTGGTAAAAGGCCTCCAGGGCCACCGCGTTGCGGATGTCCGTGGTCGTCTCCAGATCGTATCCAGCATCGCTGGCCAGGTCGGCGTAGATCTCGGGCGGCTCGGTCCAGAAACTCGTCGCCGGCAGGTGCGCGAGGTCCTCGCGGACCGCGTCGTTGACGAGGGCGGCCAGGTGCGAGCCCAGCACGCCAGTCGAGAGGGGGCTTCCGCCCGCAGCGGTCGGGCTCACGAGCACGTCCGCGGTGTCGGTCGCGTCGGCGTCGGCGTAGCCGCCATCGACCACGACGCTGCCGGCGTCGTAGATCGAGAGCAGCGAGAGACCATCAACGGATTCGACCGTCGAGCCGGCATCGACCAGGACGAAAAGCGGCTGAGTCTCGTCGTGGCGGTCCGCGGCCTCCAGCATGTCGGTCACGTCGCTGGTCGCGGCTTCCACGTCGTAGATCGGATCCGAGAGCGGACGGCGGTCGACGTAGTGATACTCCGCGCCGGCTTCGGCGTGTTCCTCCCGGATCAACGGGAGCAGCGCCCGTTCCAGGGCCGTGCCGCCGACGTAGCCTTCGAGGGTTGCCGTGTGTCGAATGACGACCGGACGGGACTCGATGACGGCCCGTCGGATCGTCGTCGCCGCGTCAACCAGATCGTCTTGGACGGCGGCGACAGATGGGTCCTCGACCAGCAGGGTCGTGGACGTGGGTTCGGCTCGCTCGGCCAGGGCCGTCTCGCGACGGTCGGCCACGCGGTCGGCTGCCGGCCCCTCAAGGACCGACAGCTCCTCGGTCTCGACCTGAACGTCCCCACGGTGCTCTTCTACGATGCCGACGATTCGAACCACGTCATCGACTTCGACGGCCGGGTAGGCTCGAACGCCGGCCTCCTCGAAGGCCGCACAGTCCACGACGCCCGTCTCGTCCTCGACCTGGAAGACTGTCGGCCCGGCGGTCTGTCTCACGTTCGAGACCGTGCCCTCGACGACAACTGTCTCGTCCAGCGCCGCGTCAAGATCGACGACCGGGACGCGAGCGGGTTCCTCCTCGTCTGCAGTCGACTCGGTGTCCGAGTCTTCGACCTGTGCCGTGTCCGATTCTTCGGCCGCATCCGTGCCGGTCTCCTCACCAGTCGGCTCCGTCTCGTCGACCGCTTCGGCGTCCGCGTCGTTCGACTCGACTGGCGGGGCGCTCTTCGCCTGGCCACCGTCAGTCGTGCTCGGCTCCGAATCGTCGCGGTCGACAGCGGACGGCTCGCCACGCTCGTCTTCGGAGTCCGGTTCCTCGGTGTCGTCCTCGCCGTCGGCTTTCTCCGGCAGGACGGGCGCGCCCAGGTCGGGGTCGTCGATCAGCCGGCCGCGGAACTCCCGGGGCTCCTGGCGGAGCGACCAGCCGAGGTCGATGTTGCCGTTGTCATGAACGTCCAGGACCTGTACGAAGACGGTCTCGCCGGCGTCCCAGTCGAGCGATTCCAGTCGTTTGGGGATCTCACTGCGGTGTAGCAGCCCAGTCACGGGTCCGATATCGACGAAGACGCCGAACTCGGCGAAGCCATCGACGGTGCCGCGGTAGTAGCGATTCGGCGTCAACTGGTTCGGATGCTGACCACGAAACTCGAAGAACACGTCCTCCTCGTGCGTGCTACAGACGTCTCCGTCAGCAGGGGACCCACAGATAACACACGTACCCATTTGTAGTAGATTGATACCACCGGACTCCTAAACGCTTGTCGAAAGCCCGTTCAGTCCGTTCGGACCTCGTGGCAGCTTCGACACCGCGCCTGATAGGACTCATCGGCACCCACCACGATCGTCGGCTCGTCGACGTGTGCGGGTTCGCCATCGACCAGGCGCTGATTGCGGGTGGCCGGCTCGCCACAGACTGCACAGATCGCCCGGAGCTTGTCGACGTACTCGGCGGTCGCCATGAGCTGCCCCAGCGGCTCGAAGGGTTCGCCTCGGTAGGTCTGATCGGTCCCGCTGACGATCACGCGGCGACCGGCGGTCGCGAGATCGTTTGCGACCGCGACCAGTTCCACGGGGAAGAAGTTCGCCTCGTCGATGGCCACGACCGAGGCACCGTCGAGCCGGTCGGGAATCGAGTGGACCCCCTCGGGCGTGTTGTCCACGACAGTCGCCTCCCAGGTGTGCCCGGCGTGGGACCCGAGTTCGGCCTGCCCGTAGCGGTCGTCCACCGCCGGCGTGAACGCCACGACCTCCTGGCCGGCGATCTCCGCGCGGCGGAGCCGTCGCAGGAGTTCCTCGGTCTTCCCCGAGAACATCGAGCCGGAAATGACCTCGACCCACCCGTTTTCCCTGATCGCTCGCATGGTCGAACTGCGGCTACGGGTGGACAAAAACCCGTTCGTTCACGAGAGATCGCCGCCGACGTTGTGCTTCCCCTCGAAGCTGATCGGATCCGGTTCGATGTTGGCGTACTCGACGATCCGCCGCCCGAGTGTATCCAGGCGCTCCTCGATTTCGGGATCGACCAGCCGACCGTCCGACAGCGCCTCGTGGGAGTCCGGAATCGCCGCCTGAAAGGGCAGGACCCAGGCGTCAAGCGCACGGAGCACGCCCCGCAGGTGATCGAGGGCCGGCAGCGGAAATCCGCCACCGGCGACTGCCAGCAGACCCACGGTCGTGTGCTCGAACTCGTCGAAGCCACAGTAGTCGAGGGCGTTTTTCAGCGGGGCGGAGTAGGAGCCATGATAGACCGGCGTTCCGAGAAGCACCGCGTCCAGGGCCTGGATTTCGGCCCGAAGCGCCTCGGCGTCGCCGACGTCCCGATGGTCCGCGTCGTAGACCGGCAGGTCGTAGGTTCGAAGATCGAGCAGCGCGGTGTTGGCGCCGGCGGCCGCGGCGGCATCGAGGGATCGCTCCAGGCCCACCCGGGTGACACTTTCCTCCCTGAGGCTGCCGACGATCGCGCCGATGGACGGTGACATGTCCGTGCCAAGGCGGCGGTCACAAGTAAACCCGTGGGGACTACCGTCGTAACTGCACCGTCGGCTGCCCGTCCGTGTCTATCGATACCAGCCCGTCCTCGATCAGATCATCGACCAGGCCACGCAGCCACGCGCGTCCCTGCTCGCCGTCGGGTGTGTAGTCCACGCGAATTCGATGCCCAAGCGTGTCCAGGTCCATCTCGTCGTGTTCGCCAAGGAGACGGATGATTCGCCCACGGAACTGCCGGCGGCTTCCCTCGAAGCTCGGTTGGGTGGGGACGTCGGGGGCGGTGAAGTCCCCGGTCTGGTACGCGTGACACCACTCTCGCCAGGGACAACCGGCCTCGTCACACCGCGGGGTCTTCTCGCAGGCCACCCCGCCGAGTTCCATGATCGCGTTGTTCCACTGGCCGGCCGAATCCGCAGGAAGGAGTTCGTCAGCGGCCGCCTCGAAAGCCGCCTCGTCGTCGGGCACCTCGAAGGCGCGATGGAGCACCCGTTTGACGTTCGTATCGACCACCGCGCCACCGGTGTCAAAGGCGAAGGAGGCGACCGCGGTGGCGGTGTAGGGCCCGACGCCCATCAGCGATTCGAGGGCGTCCGGATCCTTTGGGAACGCCCCGTCGAACTCGGAGCAAATCTGTTCGGCGGCCTCCTGCAGGTAGCGGGCCCGGTTGTTGTAGCCCAGCCGGTGGTCGCTCCAGAACGCGACCACGTCGGCCCGGTCGGCGTCAGCGAGCGCCTCGACAGTGGGCCAGCGGTCGAGAAAGGCCGCCCAGGGGTCGACGATGCGGTCGAGTTGGGTCTGCTGGCTCATCACCTCGGAGACCAAAATTGCGTAGGGGTCCTCCCGCTCCCGCCAGGGGAACTCCCGGTGATCGGCCTCGTACCACGACAGCAGGGCCGTCTGCACCGCCTCGCGCTCTGCGGCCGACAGGGACAGCGCCGGTGACATCGACAGCGATCCTACTCGGCCGGGCTTTGAAAGGGCCCTGATGGCGGCAGTGGTCGGGTCCAAAAGGTGTTTTTCCGTCGGGCCGCGAGAGAGGGCCATGAGCCTCTCGGAACTCACCGCAGACGTCGAATCAGCCTATGCAGCACTCGATGACGCCGAAATCACCCTCGACGGCGAGAGCAAGATGGAACTCGCCATGCTCCAGGCCGCCTTCGAAGAGGACGACCCGGCCACGCTGGTCAGACGCGGCATCCACATGCTCTTCCAGTCCACGACCGAGACCGGAAAACTCGACTTTCACCTCCGGGGGACCTACGACGTGACCTACGACGAATACCTCTCCGGGATGACCTACGAGGAGATGACCGGGGGCACGAATCCCACGAGCAACGAAGACGACCGCCGATACCAGTTCTAGTCGGCCGAGAGGTTTTTGGGCTCGCGCTCCTGGGTGAGGCATGAACACGGTTCGCCCCCTCGATCGCGACCGACTCGGGTGGTGGGCCATCGCCCTGGCACTCGGGGCGCTCGTCGTCTACCTCCTCTACTCGTTTCTCGGGACCTTTGTCTTCGGCATCTTCGTCTACTATGCGACCAGGCCGATCCACCGTCGCCTGCGGCGAATTATCAAACAGCGCTCGGTCTCGGCAGCGGTCTCCCTGGTCGCGATCGCGATCCCGGTCCTGTTGCTCGCCTTCTACACGATCGCACTCGCGATGCAGGAGTTAAACCGGCTCCTCGAGTCCGGCGAACTGTCCCTCGTCCCGCTAGAATCACTCCTGCAACCGTACTTCGATATCTCCTCTGTGATCTTCGACCCGGCCACCATCATCACCCAGGAGAACGCGATCGAGGGGATCCGGACGCTACTGCGCGAAGCCGCCACCTACATCGGGTTCTTCGGCACGGGTGCGTTGCATCTGGTCGTGATCGTCATTCTCGCTTTCTACCTGCTCCGTGACGACAATCGACTGGCTGACTGGTGGCGACTACGATTTTCCGACACTGAGGGAGTCATGGAGGCCTACATGACCCGGGTGGATCGGGACTTCTCGAACATCTTCTTCGGGAACATCCTCAACGCCATCCTCACCGGGATCATCGGATCGATCTCCTACACCGCGCTCAACTATATCTCGCCCGCAGCCGTTTCGCTGCCGTATCCCACGTTGCTCGGATTGCTCACGGGGATCGCGAGCCTGATCCCGGTCATCGGCATGAAACTCATCTACGTCCCCGTGGCGATCTACCTCCTCGTGACGACTGCTGGCATGCCTGCAGTTCTCTGGTTTACGATCGCCTTCGTCGTGGTCTCATTCGTCGTCGTGGACGTGATCCCGGACCTGGTGCTCCGACCCTACGTCTCGGGGCGGAACCTCCACCTGGGGATGGTGATGCTCGCGTACATCTTCGGCCCGCTCCTCTTCGGGTGGTATGGCCTCTTCCTCGGCCCGATGCTCCTGGTACTGCTGGTGCACTTTGTCGCACTCGTGTTGCCGGAGTTGCTCGCCGGCGCGCCGATACAGCCGGAGACGGTGCCCGACCCGCTGGCCCCACCGGAACCGGAAGGCGAAAACGAGAGAGACGAGCCAGAAGAGACCGAAGAATCGGCCGGGTAAGCTACTCCAGGTCGACGTAATCCAGTTCCCACTCCCGGCGAGCCTGAATCTCCCGGCGGCCTCGACGAGTGACCGTGTAGTAGTTCGTCCGCTGGTCGCGTTCGCCCTTGTCGATGAGTCCCTTCTCGACCAGCGTATCGAGGTTGGGATAGAGCCGGCCGTGGTGGATCTCCGACTCGTAGTACTGTTCGAGTTCGTCCTTGATCGCGAGGCCGTGTGGATCGTCGAGGCCGGCGACCACGTACAGGAGGTCTCGCTGAAAGCCCGTTAAGTCGTACATGTGTGAACCCTGATACAGGGTATTTGCCAGGGTAGTATAAGTATATTGGCTCAACCCCGCCGTCGTGGGCGTCGACAGGAATGACTGTGATCTGAAAGGTCACCGAAAGAGAGCGGTACTTCTCTGGTAACACTCTCACATTTCTCGGTACACAATCCAGTTCACCGTTCGGGCTCAAAACCAGAGCCGCGGCTCCGTGTCAAAAGTGGAAGCGGGACCGAAAACCGGTCCCGCTGCCGCCCTGAGTTGGTCCCCGCTGACGCTTCGGCCCTCCAAAGCGAAGCGTCAGGTTGCACATTTGGGTCCGGGGCCATAAATCTACCGCCAGACGAAACTGGCTTTCAACCGCATTGACCGCGAGGCCTTTGGTTCCCGCTTCCGAAGGGTTGTGTATGGAGGTACGGGGGATCCGCGAGTGCAAGGACTGTGGCACCCAGTGGTCGTACTACGAGACGGGGAGCCCCGCGTGTCCGGCATGTGGGAGTCTCTACAGCGTCGGGATTTCCGATCGTGCGCTCCACACGGATCGGCCGGCCGACCTCGATCTCACGGCCGCCATCGACGCACTGGCGGACGGGGACGACCGGGCGGCCGGCGACGCCGCGGCGGAAACCGCACGGACCTACGTCCACCGGCGGGGGTTCATCAACGCCGGCGAGCTACAGCCACTCTCCGCGACCTACGTCGCGGCCCACGAGATCCGACACGTCGCGGCCCTCCTGGACCGAGCCACACCCACCGGGATCGACGGCGAGACCGTCGACCGGGAGTACGTGACGGCGCTGTTCGAAGCCGCGAGCGAGGGGCGACGCCCCCCGGCGTCGGCGGTTCCCGAATCGATGATCGGCCCCCGCGGACTCGGCGTGGCGGACGCGATCCGGGACTATCACGACGGGCTCAAGACCTGGCTCGATGGGACCGACGCCGATCGAGACGTGGATAGCTACCTCGAACGCCTCGACAGTCACGTTCGCCGGATCAGGGCTCTGGATGGCTCGATCGATCCGGCAGAAGGAGAGCGGTTATTGGCGGCAGCTAGGAGCCTCGGAGACTACCTCGCGAACGGTGATGGGGACCTGCAGGCCGTCGACGAGGCGCTCGGCGCCGTCACGTAGCTACTCGTAGAGCGGGTGATCGTCGGTAAGCCGGTCGACCTCCGCGGCGACCTCCTCGATGACGCTCGCATCGTCGATGTTGTCGATGACCCGCCCGATCAGCTGGCCGACCTCGCGCATCTCTGCCTCCTCGAACCCACGGGTGGTGAGCGCCGGCGATCCAATACGGATTCCCGAGGGCTCTTTCGCCGAGCGGGTTTCCCCCGGAACGGTGTTCGCGTTCAGGACGATGCCCGCTTCTTCGAGGGCCTCTGCGGCGTCGTTCCCGGTAACCTCGGGGTGGGACTCCCGGAGGTCGACCAGGATCAGATGCGTGTCGGTGCCGCCGGAGACCAGCGAGAAGCCCTGCTCCTGCATGCTCTCGCCCAGGGCGCGAGCGTTGGCGACGACCTGCTCGATGTGCTCGTCGAACTCGGGCTCCAGGGCCTCGCCGAAGCCAACTGCCTTCCCGGCGATGTTGTGCATGAGCGGGCCGCCCTGGATCCCCGGGAACACGGTCCGGTCGATCACGTCGGCGTACTCCTCGTCGGTGAGGATCATGCCGCCACGACCGGCGCGGATCGTCTTGTGTGTCGATCCGGTGACGAAGTCGGCGATCCCGACGGGGTTGTCGTGGACGCCGGCGGCGACCAGGCCGGTAATGTGGGCCATGTCCGCCAGATGATAGGCGTCGACGGCGTCGGCGGTCTCCTGCACGCGCTCCCAGTCGACGACCCGGGGGTAAGCCGAGTACCCGGAGACGATGATGTCGGGTTCGAACTCGCGGGCGTGTTCATCGAGTCCCTCGTAGTCGATGCGACCCGTCTCGGGGTCCATCTCGTACTGTTCGACCTCGTAGAGGCTGCCCGAGAAGTTGACCGGGTGTCCGTGGCTGAGGTGACCGCCATGTTCCAGATCCAGGGAGAGGATCTTGTCACCGGGTTCGAGCACGCTGAAGTACACGGCCATGTTGGCCTGGGTTCCGGCGTGGGGCTGCACGTTTGCGTGGTCCGCTCCCCAGAGTTCCTTCGCTCGCTCGCGGGCGAGTTCCTCGACGGTGTCGGCGTTCTCACACCCACCGTAGTAGCGCTTGCCCGGATAGCCCTCGGCGTACTTGTTGGTGAGGGCGCTGCCCTGGGCGGCGAGGACGGCCTCCGAGGCGTGATTCTCGCTGGCGATCATCGCGAGTGTATCCTGCTGTCGGGTCGTCTCGCCCTCGAGGGCGTCGGCCACTTTCGGATCGCTGGATCGGACGGGATCGAAGTCCATACCAACCATCCACACGCCACACTTTGTAAGTCTGTCTACCGGTGTAAGATTCGGCGACTGGTCGGGGAACCCACTACCCTTTTGCCGCTGGTCGCTTTCGAACTGTCCATGAACCGAACTCAGGAGGGACCGCAATGGCCGTCCTGCTGACCGGCGAGGGACCGGCCGTCGAGGGCGCAGCAGCGATGCTCGAGGACGCGGACGTGTCGGTCGTCCGCGGGTCGATCGACGACCTGCCGGCCGCGGACCTGGGGATCGTGGTCGGGCTGGCTGGCAGCGAGGGCTTCGAGACGGTGAACGAGTACGCCGTCGACTCGGAGACGCCCTGGATCGGGGTGGAGGTCGGCGGGATCGGCGGCGTCCCGGTCGAAGGGCTCTCCGCGGCGATCACGACCTTCCAGCCCGGCTATGTCTGCTTCGAATGTCTACAGACCCGGGTCGCGGCGAACGACGTCCCCGAGGCCGAAGAGCCCACAGCCGACCGCTCTGCGGTCCGGCTGGCCGGCTCGTTTGCCGGCATGCAGGCCCTCCAGGCCCTCTCCGGCTCGCAGGTTGCTGGTGTCGTCCTGGAAGTGCCGTACGCCGAGCGCTCGCTGCTTCCAGTTCCGGGCTGTGCACACGCCCCCGAGCGGGAGCACGAACTCGAACTCGACGTCGTGGACCGGAGCCTCGAGGAATCGATCGAACACGCCGAATCCGCCGTGGACGACCGGCTCGGACTGGTCCCCTGGGTGGGCGAACACGATTCGTTCCCGCTCCCGTACTACCTCGCGTCGGTGACCGACACCACCGGCTTCAGCGACGGGGCGGCCCCGGATCGGGCTGCGGGGGTCGCGCCCACCTGGGACGGCGCGTTCATGAAGGCCCTCGGGGAGTCACTGGAACGGTACAGCGCGGCGATCTACCGGGAGCGAGACTTCTCGCTAGAGCCGGTCGCGTCGATCGACGGGCCGGCCCCCGAGTCGTTCGTCAGCGTCGAGCACTCACCTGGCGAGGACGAGGAGATCCCAGTCGTGCCGGGCCGTGACTTGCTCGCGGACAGTTCGGTCTCGCTGCCCGCCGATCTGGTCCACTTCCCGCCGCCGGAGAACCGGCTCGGCCAGGCCATCACGACCGGATTGGGACTGGGGAACGGTGGCGTCGAGGCGGTTCGGTCCGGGCTCTACGAGGTAATCGAGCGGGACGCCACCATGCTCGCGTGGTACTCCAGCTTCGAGCCGCTGGGCCTGAAAGTGACCGACCCGGACTTCGAAACGATGGTCCGGCGGGCCCGCGGGGAGGGCCTCACCGTGACGCCGCTTCTGGTCACCCAGGACGTGGACGTGCCGGTCGTCGCGGTCGCCGTCCATCGCGAGGAGTTCCCACGGTTCGCGCTGGGTTCGGCGGCGGACCTGGATGCCGAGGCTGCCGCCGTCGACGCGCTTTCCGAGGCGCTCCAGAACTGGATGGAACTCCGGGGCCTCGGCCCTGACGAGGCCGAAGACGCCACCGGCGAGATCGGGGCCTACGCGAGGGCCCCGGGCGAGGCAGCGTCGCTCCTGGAGCCTGCCGAGACGGTGCCGGCCGAGACTGTCGGGCCGGACGAGGAGCTCTCGGGTCACAATGAGCTCGATGCCCTGCTCGAACGGGTCGAGGGTGCCGGACTATCGGTCTACGCGGCACCGATCACACCCCGCGACGTCGACCGGCTCGGGTTCACGGCGGTTCGGGTCCTCTCGCCGGCGGCCCAGCCGCTCTTCGTGGACGAACCCGTGTTCGGCGAGCGCGCCAGGACCGTGCCAGCGGATCTCGGCTTCGAACCGCAACTAGACCGGGCGTTCCACCCCTATCCCTAGACGCCGAAGGTCGCCCGAAGCATGTCCCGAACGCCGGGACCCAGGCCGACGGCGACCACGGCGATCAAAAGCAGCGTGCTGAAGCGTGGCCCCTCGGTGATCATCTGTTCGTCGAAGAGCCAGGTCACGATCGTCGCGGCGACGATCTTGACGAGGAGAAAGCCCCAGGCCACCCCGATGACCGCGGTGATTCCCTCGGGGACGATGGCCACGGTGAGGTCGATGATCGCGCGGTTCGCGGGGTGTTTGGGCACCATGTCGGCGGCGAGGCCGAGTTCCGCGCCCCAGTCGATGCCGAGGACGTTCGCGACGCCATCGACGGCGTGCGCCCAGAGGATGACCGCGCCCACGACTGGCGTGCCATCGGCCACCGCAGGAACGTACTTCCTGAGTGCCCACCACCCGAGGACGGCGATCAGCGTCGCGCCGCCCATCGTGAGAATCGTGAAGGCCGGGTGGAACTCGACCTGCGGTTGCGTCACGGAGAGATAGAGGAGATACCCGAGTGAGAGCACCAGCATGCCGCTCCCGAACCCGAAAAGGGGCCACTCGAAGGAGTCGGTGTGTCCCTGATTCCGGAGCCGGAGACTCACGAGCAGGGCGGCCATGGCGAGGACGAAGACGGTGACGTAGATGAACGGGCTGATGAAAAGCGCGATCAGGGGGAACTCGATGAGTCCGGCCCCGACCGCGAGCGTGTCGTGTGCGTCCTCGACGACCCGAAGCGCGCCCCCGAATAGCATGAACGGGAGCAGCGGATAGATGAGCTGTGGCCGCTCCTCGAAGTCAAGCCGGTCGAGCAGGAAGACGATCCCGGCAAGCGCGACGAGAAGCGTAATCGCGTATCCGATCTCGGAGACGATTGTGTACCCCGGGTACGCTATCGGCCCGGCGACCCCGGAAGCGCCGGCCACCGAATCGAAGAAGATCGGATCGCCGCCGTTGTAGGCGGCCGCCTGGGCGCCGTGGGCGTCGGCAGCAACCGGGCCCCAGAAGTACTGCCACACGAAGCCGCCGTAGACCCGCTCCGGGAAGAGCACGGAGCCACCGACCAGGACTGCCAGTATCGTCCCGACGGCCCCGGTCCAGAGACGTTCAACCTGCGTGCTCGGGAATGCCATCTGTGCTGGGATGGGCAAAGCGACCGTATCAGCGTTTTGGTCTCACAACGATCCGGCAGCCACGGTGAGGACCCGCACGGCCCGGTCAAAGGCCCCGAGATCGAGGTGTTCGTCGGGCGTATGATCCAGATCGGAGTCACCCGGCCCGTAGGTCGCCATCGGCACGTCCCACGCTCCAGCGTAGACGTTCATGTCACTAGTTCCGGTCTTCCGCAGATGGGTGGGCTCACCTGAACACTCCCGAATACCCCGGCGGAGCGCTCCCGCAACGGGATTGCGCGGGCTCTCCATCACCGGCGGGATTTCGTCGTGCCACGCGACCGATCCCGGACCGACCGCCTCGACGGTCGATTTCACGCCCTCGATGGTTTCGCCCGGTGGGATGCGGAACTGCGCCTCGACCTGGGCCTCAAAGGCAAAGCCGTCTGCGCTCGTCCCGCCCTCGAAGGCGACGGGCTTGGGAGTCACGCGGTCGAAGACCGAGTCCCCGTCACCGAATGCCGCCTCGACCTGACTCCACCACGCCACCGCCTGCTGGATGGCGTTCGGCTCCGGCCGCGAGGTGTGCCCGACCTCGGTTTCGACCGTATAGGTGCCCGAGAGCAGGCCCCGGTAGCCCAGGGTGATCGCATCCCACCCCGAGGGCTCGCCGTTGACGACAGCCGCTGGCGGATCACGATCCTCGATGAGGTATCTGGCCCCGGCGGAGTCAGTCTCCTCGCGCACCACCCCGACGAAGCTCACACCGGCGTTCGCGGCTGCGACCGCCATCGCCGCGAGTGGTCCTTTCGCGTCGACGCTGCCCCGGCCCCAGAGGACATCCTCCTCGACTCGGACCGGGATCTCGCCCGGCACGGTGTCCATATGCGAGGTCAAAAGCACCGTGTCGTCGGCTGGGGCCCGGAGGTTGCCCACGTCGTCGATCCACGCCTCGCGACCTTGAGCCTCGAAGAAGGATCGCAGGCGCTTTGCGACCGCATCCTCGCTCCCCGAAACAGAAGGCGTCTCGACCAGGTTCCGGAGCAGCGCCCGGGCCTCCTTTGTGGTGACGTCGCTCATTGGGCGTCGATCACGTCGCCCATCGCTTCGACGGTCCGATCGATCTCCGCCGCAGAGACCACAAGCGGCGGCAGGAAGCGAACGACGGTCCGACCGGCGGGGAGCGCGAGGATCTGGTGGTCAAGCGCCAGGTCCCGAACCACGCGGTTCGCGCCGCGCTTCACCTCGACGCCGACCATGAGCCCCTCGCCGCGAACCTCCCGGACGGCGTCGCCGAGTTCCTCACGGAGGGCCGTCTGGAACCGGTCGCCGAGTTCCCCAGCGTGGGCTGGCAGTTCCTCGTCCCGCACCGTCTCCAGCGTGGCCGTCCCGGCTGCCGCGATCGTCGGACCGCCGCTGAACGTCGAGCCGTGGTTGCCGGCGTCCTCGGCGATCCACTCCCTGACGGCAGTCATGCCCATGGGAAGGCCGTTCGCGATCCCCTTCGCCGCGGTGAGAATGTCGGGGGTGACCCCTGCTTTTTCGGCCGCCCACATCTGGCCGGTTCGGCCGACGCCGGTCTGGATCTCGTCGAAGATCAGGGCGGCACCGGCCTCCTCGGTCGCTTCGCGGGCGGCTTCGAGGAACCCGGGGTCCGCGGGGTTGATGCCGCCCTCCCCCTGGATCGGCTCGATTATCACCGCGGCGGTCTCCTCGTCGACGGCCGCCCGGAGTTCGGACTCGTCCTCGTAGGTCACGAAGTCAAACCCGCCGGCCAGGGGCTCGAATCCGTCGCGGTACTTGGGTTTCCAGGTCGCCGCGAGCGAGCCGAGAGTCCGGCCGTGGAAGGCGTTTTTCATCGCGAGGACCTTCGACCGGCCGGTGGCGTGGCGGGCGAACTTGATCGCGGCCTCGTTGGCCTCGGTCCCAGAGTTGCTCAGCCAGGCGTGATCGAGCGGTTCCGGGGTGACCTCGGTCACCAACTCGTAGAGGTCCTCCCGCACATCGACGGGGTAGGAGCCCTGGACGTAGGTCAGGGTCGCCGCCTGGTCGCTTACGGCCTCGACGACTGCCGGGTGGGCGTGTCCCAGCGGCGTACAGGCGTAACTCGCGCCCATGTCGAGGTACTCGGTGCCCGAGTCGGCAGTGAGGGTGGTGCCGTCGCCGGACTCGATCCGGATCGGTTTGGGCGAGAAGACGAACTCGCTCATGGTTCCCCCAGGGCGCTGGGCCGAATAGTCGTTCCGTCACCGTCCAGCGCACGGTGGATCGGTTTCTCGGCGTTCGCATCGGCGATAATCACTGCCGTGGCCCCGGACTGCAGCGCCTCCTCGGCTGCCATCACCTTCCGGCCCATGAATCCCTCGGCTGCAGCCTCCAGGTCGTCGAATTCGGCCGGCGACTCGACTGTCTCGATCCGGGTCGCCGAATCGTCCGGGTCCCGATACACGCCCGAGACGTCGGTCAACTCGACCAGCGTGGCCCCGAGTGCGCCCGCGACCGCGGCCGCCGCCCGGTCAGCATCGCTGTTGACAGCGGTCCCTTCAGCAGCGTACATCGGAACCGTGACGACCGGCGTGTAACCCGCCTCGATGAGGAGTTCGAGCAGGTCGTCGTTGACCGACTCGATAGTCCCGGAGTGATCCCCGCGACGGATCTTGCGCTTGCCGTCTTCGAGGACCCGCACGGCGGATTTTCGAGTCCCGGAGAGGACCTGCCCGTCTGGCCCGGAGAGGCCGACTGCGTTGACGCCCATGGTCTGTAACTGAGTGACCAGATCCACGTTGAGTTTTCCGAAGACCATCTTGAACACGTCCATGGTCTCGGCGTCGGTGAACCGGCCGACGACCCCACTGGGGGTTTCGACGTAGTCCGGCTCGATATCCAGGCGTTCGAGGGTCTCGTCCACGGCCGTCGAGCCTCCGTGCACCACGACGACCGGTTCGCCCGCCTCGATGAGACTCCCGATATCCGACAGGGCCCCTTCGGGATCGACGGCCCGTGCCCCGCCGATCTTGACGACGACGGTCATGGCGACCCAACGGGGTGCAGCCCCGTGAATCCCAGGCCGGCAGTCTCCTCGAACCCCAGTGCCACGTTCGCGGCGTGAACCGCCTGGCCCGCCGCTCCCTTCATCACGTTGTCGATGGCGCTGAAGGTGACGATACGCCCGTTGCGTTCGTCGATCTCGAACCCGAACTCGGCCATGTTCGTCCCCGCGACCGCCTTGGGCTCGGGGTAGCGGTAGACACCGCCGCCACCGGTGACGACCCGGACGAACGGCTCGTCGTCGTACGTGTCCCGAACCGCCTGCCAGATGGCTGCCTTCTCTGGCAGTTCCTCGGGGTAGAGGTGGCTCGTCGCCGCCGCGCCACGAACCATGTCGACGGCGTGAATCGTGAACGAGACGCCCCGGCCGAGGTGCTCCTCGATTTCGGCCTCGTGGCGATGCCCAGTGGGTGCGTAGGGACGGACGACTCCCGAGCGCTCCGGATGCGAGGAGGCCGGCCCGCCACCGGCCCCGCCCTCCGAGGAGCCGACCTTCAGGTCGGCGACGACCCGGTCCTCAGGTGCGAGCAGATCGTGCTCCACGAAGGGCAGGAGCCCGAGTATCGTGGCTGTGGCGTTACAGCCCCCACTGGCGATCAGGGAGGCCCCTTCGAGCCGCTCGCGCCCCAGTTCGGGGAGTGCATAGACCGAGTCGGCGAGCAGTTCCGGGGCGACGTGGCCGTCGTACCAGGTGTCGTAATCGGCCGGATCCGAGAGGCGGAAGTCGGCACTGAGATCGACGACGGTGTCCGCGACGGTCTGGAACTCCTCGATGCGTTCCATCGAGACGCCATGCGGGGTCGCCGTGAACAGCACGTCGACCGGCTCCAGGGCCCCCGGCTCGGAGAACCGCAGATCGAGGTGCCGGAGATTCGGGTGGACCGAGCCGACGGTCCGGTTGGTGAACTGCCGGCTGGTCGCCGCGACCAGGGCGAAGTTCGGGTGTCCGTCGAGGAGCCGAAGCAGTTCCCCGCCCGCGAAACCGCTGCCGCCCACGACGGCGGCCGTGTACGTGTTCATACTGTCCCTCCGACCGTCGCTGTTGCGATCCGTGGAATGTCAGTCCTCATATGTGCCAACACAGAGGTGGTGCCGTCTTAGTGGTGTCGTGACGCGCAAATATATGTTGGAACCGGTTCACATGCCGCTGCTGTCGCTGATCGAAGCAGGACTGGAGCCGATCTGGGAGAGTGGATAGCCACAGCCGCTCGCGGTCTTTTTCCCCAAGTTTTTGCGAGAGGCTGCGAAGCAGCCTCTCGGAAAAAGTGGGTGGCTCACGGGTCGTACCTCCCCGTTCGCCGTCGAGGTCTCACTGCGTTCGACCTCGCTATGCGAGGGAAGACCGCTCCGGGTCTTCTGCACTTTGCAGTGCGAGGGAAGGGATTTGAACCCTTGGACCTCTACAGGAGCGGATCTTGAGTCCGCCGCCGTTTCCGAGCTTGGCTACCCTCGCACGCGACCGGTGGTTGGATATCGACCTGCATTAGGGTTGCGAAGGCACGCGGGGCAGGCACTCGGGAATTGCGAGGAAAAACCGGCGATATCCGCGGCGTTCCGAGGGCACACCTCTATATGGGCCCTTCATATCACCATGGACGAGCACACCCGTGATCGGTCAGTTCGACCGCCTCCGGCCGGCTCGAATCCGCCAGGATGGGTACCCGAGAAGGGACGGTGGCAGCACGACACGCTGCGGCAGGCCACAATACACGGGGTTCGACTCGTCAACGCCGGGGCCTACCACGAGGCCCACGATTGTTTCGAAGACGAGTGGTTCAACTACGGAAACGGCACGCTGGAGAAGTCCTTCCTGCAGGGGATGACACAGGTCGCCGCGGGGGCCTACAAGTACGACGGACTCGACAACGAGGCCGGCCTTCGCAAGCTTCTCGGCTCGGCGATGGGGTATCTCCAGGGCGTCCCGGCGAACTTCTACGGGGTTGACGTCGCACAACTCCGCGAGGACGTTCAAGCCATCAGACGGGCACCGGCACGCGTCACGGAGCTTCGAATCGCGCTCGACGGAACCCACCCGACCGCCGGCGAGGAGGACCTGGGTTACGCCGCGTCACTTCCCTGACCGGGGGGACCCGGAAGGCACGCCTTTTTGCGCCTGGGTCACCGAAGAGGGGATAATGCGAATCGCCCAGCTGGGGACGGGCGAACCCGAACTCGTGATCGTCGGCGGCATCCACGGGGACGAACCCTGTGGGGTGCGGGCGGTCGAATGGCTGTTGGACGCACAGCCAACGGTTGCCCGTCCCGTCCGACTGATCGTCGCGAACGAACGGGCCATCGATGCCGGGGTCCGGTATGTCGACGCCGATCTGAACCGCTCGTTCGATTACGTCTCCACGAAGACCGCCTACGAGGCGGGCCTGGCCGACCGCCTCCGGCGGGAGATCCAGGGCAAGACCGTCCTCTCGATCCACTCCACCCAATCGACCCACGATCCCTTCGCCATCGTCTCGGGGCTCTCGGACGGCGTCGAGCCGATCGTCTCCCGGCTCTCGGTCGAGGCCGTCGTCGACGCCGGTCCCCTCGAAGACGGACGGATCTTCGATACGAGTTCGACCGTAATCGAAGTCGAAGCGGGCTACCAGGGCAGCGAGACGGCGACAGCAAACGCCAAACAGCTCGCCGAGGAGTTTCTCATCGCGACCGGCGCGTTACCCGGAGAGCTGTCCGCGACCGAACGGCCGCTGTTCGAGATGGGCACGGCCATCCAGAAGCCCCCCGCTGAGGACTACGAGGTGTTCGTGAACAACTTCGCCCGGGTCGATCAGGGAGAGACGTTCGCCCGGGCCGACCAGCGACGACTGCAAGCTGACGAGGAGTTCTGGCCGGTCCTCCTCTCGGCGTACGGGTATCGCGACATCTTCGGGTATCGCGGCCGAAAACAGGGCTCGCTGTCGCCGGCCTAGCGATTGGCCGGGGCGAGTTTCACGCGGGTGAGCGAGCGGTTCAGGTGACACACGTCGTGAGGCGGGTCGCCGAGGATCTCGACGATCCGGTACTCCGTGTCCATATCCGCACCGAGTGGCTCACAGAGCGGGTGACTCGGGCATTCGGTGTGGGGGCACGTCCCGGCGAGCGAGACTCGGCTTCCCGCGTAGGCCGCCTTCGAAGGGACGTTCGCCTCGACCGCGGTCGTCTCGACGTCGACCGCGACGACCCCCTCCTCGTGGACGGCACAGTCGAGTACCTCCCCGCCCTCGCGGACGTCCGTGACGGCGTATCGGGTTCCGGAATCGAGGTTGAGACACTGTTTGCGGTAGGGACATCCCTCACAGCCGGCTGCCTCGCCGCGATAGACGAACTCCGCACCCGTCTCGGCGATGTGGGTCCCGAGGAGGGTAAGGGACATACGCCGGGTTTCGCGACCCGAATGGTTAAACATCTCGCTGGGACCGAAACCGGCCGTCCGTGTGACGAATGCACAATGCTATACGGGACGACGAACTACTGTCCCCCGTGCTGGATATCGCCCTCATCGACGCGTCGATCGGGGAGACCCCGGCCCAGCGGAACTTCGAGCGGGTGACCGAAGCCACGCTGACGGGGTTCAAGGTCAGCGAGGGGGCCGAGCCACCAACGGTGACAGGCCCGGAGGCGGCATTCGATGCGGTGATCGTCACTGGCTCTCAGTGTTCGGTCTACGAGGACCGGCCGTGGATCCATCGCCTGACGGAGTGGGCACGGGAGGCCCACGCCGCGGGCGTTCCCCTGTTCGGCATCTGCTGGGGCCACCAGTTCCTCGCCCAGGCGCTTGGTGGCCGGATCGTCGCCATGGACGACTACGAACTGGGCTATCGGCCCATCACCCGGACTACGGAGAGCCGATTGCTGGACGGGGTTCCCGAGACCTTCGTCGCCTTCGAAACCCACTCGGATCGCGTCTACGAACTTCCCGAGGGCGCGACGCGCCTGGCCGAAAACGACGTGGGGATCCAGGCCTACCGCCTTGGACGGACCTACGGCGTACAGTTCCATCCGGAGTACGACATGGAGACGGCGAGGAGGGTAACCAGGGGGAAAGACCTCCCGGCAGAACGGATCGAGTCCGTCCTCGCCGAGATCACGCCGGAAACGTTCGAAAAAGCGCGTCCGGCAGCGCGGGTCTTCGAGAACTTCGAGGCGATCGTCGCCGACGCTGCCTGATTAGGTATCCCGTGTGACGATTACTTCCTGATCGCCGTCCGAGCCTTCGCTCATCGGGATCTCTATCTGGACGAACTCCTCGGTTTCCGTATCACAGACCACGACAATGTCCTCGGAGGTGCAGAACATGTTGTAGTCCTCGATCGTGTATTTGGTCTGGGTTTCGAGGTCCGCGATGATCTCCTCGAACTCCGCGACGGTGAGCGTTCGCTCGCCCTCGGCGACGTCGATCAGCGTCTGAAGTGCGCCGTTGTTTGCTTCGGCCATTGTGTCTCGTTTCGCTGTTGGGGCGTCACGTAACTAAAGGTTGTTATCGGTATTGTGATTACTGTTCCAAATGGCGGGCCACCCCTGAACTGGCGGGATCGGCCGTCGCTGGAACATTTTGGCGTCGAGAATCGGGTATGTGTTGGGGATTTCATACAATACGACCACAAAATACCAACGGAAGAAAACGTTCATAATACAGCTAGAGATGCTTTCATGGGATTTGATCGGATTTCAGAACACATGTAGCGACATCGGACATGTAGGCCTTCGCAACAGCTGAGAACCACGGTCTGTTGTTAATGAAATTCAACGTGTTGTGGTAACTGTGGCCGAGTAACAATGACAACCCGTCGCAACTTCCTCCGGCTCGTCGGCTCAACGGCGGCCGGGGGAGTCATCTCACAGTACGGGACGGAGATCGCCCGCGCCTTCGAGCAGGTCGCGGAGGGAGACATGGAGGTCGTCTGGTTCCAGGGCCAGTCGTGTACTGGCTGTACGATCTCGACGCTGCAGGCCCAGTATCCGACCCTCGAGGAGGCGCTGAACGAGTTCAGACTCGAAGTAACCTTCCACCCGACGATCATGCCCGAGGCGGGGGAGGCTGCCATCGAGTCGATGAGCATGTCACCGGACATCCTCATCGTCGAGGGGTCGATTCCGACCGACATCCCCGAGGCGGCGACGATCGGTGGGCGGACGGCCGAAGACTGGGTGACCGACCTCGCCCCACAGTCGGATATCATCGTGAGCGTTGGCAACTGTGCAGCCTTCGGGGGGTGGCCGGCTGCCGAGAACAAGAAACGACTCTACGACCTCGGGGAGAACGTCACGGGCGCGAAGGGACTCCAGTTCGAGAAACGAAAGAAGGGGGGTGTACTCGGCGCGGACTTTACCGGCGGGGCCGGCCTCCCCGTCGTCAACCTGGGTGGCTGTCCGCCGAACCCCGATTACGTATTGTTGACCCTCGCGACGGTCCTGAACGGACACGTCCCCGAACTCGACGAGTACAACCGGCCGCTCCCGTTCTACGAGCCGCTGGTGCACGACAACTGCATGCACCGGGGCTACTTCGACCGAGGAGAGTTCGCGGACAAACCGGGCGGCGAGGGCTGCCTGTTGAAACAGGGCTGTAAAGGCCCGTACACCCACTGCGACGACCAGACGAGACTCTGGAACGACGGCACGAGCGTCTGTCTAAACGTCAGTGCCCCCTGTATCGGCTGCATGGAGCCCGGGTTCTGGGATCGGTTCTCCCCGTTCCAGCAGGAGATGGAAGGGAGCCCCGTCCTGGGCAACGTCAGCGCCACGCAGGCCGGGGCGGTCGGCGTCGCCGCGGCCGCCGCTGGAATTGGTGCCCACCTCGGCCGTCGAGCGATGGGCTACGGGAAGTTCGAATCGGCCGAGAAAGCCGACGCGGAGACCAAAGCGGCCGAGGAGGACACGGAGTAATACCATGCCAGAGATCGACATCGACCCGACGACACGCATCGAAGGCCATCACGGCATCACCCTGCAGGTCGACGCTGACGGGACCGTAACCGAGGCCAAAAGCAAGATGGAGATGTTCCGTGGGGCGGAGATCGTCACGCTGGGTCGACCGCCCTCGGATGCCCCCCAGATCACCGGCATGGTCTGTGGGGTCTGTTTCCTCTGTCACCGCTTTTGCTCCTCGAAGGCGGCCGAGGACGCCGCGATGAACGCCGATAACGTGGACTTCGGCGGCCCACCGGCAAACGCCGTTCGCCTCCGGGACACCGTCGAGGGCATCTTCTACCTCTGGAACCACGCCGTCCACCTCTTCGCCCTGGTGGGGCCCGATTACAGCGACGCCGTCGCGGGGACCGGCTTCGACCGACTCGACCCCCTCGAAGGCGACGGGTACATGGCCGCGATGGCGAACCAGCGGAAGGTCATGAAGGCCCTCGCGGAGTTCGGCGGTCGGGCCCCCCACCCGGTCGCCTACGTTCCCGGCGGGTTAGCGACCCGGCCCGACGTCTCGACGATCCAGGCCGTGAAATCCCGGGTTCAGGAGGTCTCGAACTGGCTCGGGGCGACCGAAAACGTCCCTCAAGTGATCGAGAACGTACAGAACGGGGAGTTCGATCCCGCGCTGGGAGAAGGCCTCCACGACATCGTTTCGATCATCCTCGCGGCCGCGGAGGCCGGCGCGGCGGACATCGGTCAGGGCCCGGATCGGTTCTACAGCAACGGCATGTTCGAGGACCCCGAGTCCGGCGAACTCTTCCTCAAGCGGGGTGTGTACCGGAACGGATCCGCCGAGGAACTGACGAAACAGGAGATCATCGACGGCATCACCGAAGACACCGAGTATTCCTGGTACACCGACGACTCCGGCGGTGCGCCCACCGAAGCCAAGCCGCCCGAACCGGCCCCCGAGAAGGACCAGGCTTACTCGTGGGGGAAAGCGCCTCGATTCGATGGGCAGTCCATGGAGGTCGGCCCGCTCGCTCGCATGGTCATCACGGGGCTGGACCCCTTCGACTTGCGAGGGACCCTCGGCGGGGGCGCAGCCGAGAGCAACACCCTCAACCGCCTGATCGCCCGGGCCCAGGAAGCCCTGGTCGTCAGAGACCAGGTTATGGGCTGGCTCGACGCCATCGACCCAAGCGAGCCGTTCATGGCTGATGACTGGTCCGATGATTTCACCGGGAAGGGCGTCGGACTGATGGAGGCCTCACGCGGGGCGCTCTCTCACTACATGGACATCGAGAACGGCGAAATCGAGCGCTACCAGATCATTACCCCGACGATCTGGAATCTCGGCCCGCGAGACGGCTCGGGCCAGCCGAGTCCGCTGGAAGAGGGAGTTGTCGGCGACGTGGTCTCGGACGTCGAGAACCCACTGACCGTCCTGCGGACGATCCGCTCGATGGACCCCTGTCTGGCCTGTTCGGTCCATGTCCAGAGCCCGGAGAACGCCTCCAAAACCGAAGTCGAACCAGTCACGCCGTCGATCGGAGGTGGGGGCTGTGACATCTGAGAAGCGGACGGACGGCGGGACCACGAGAGACCGGGCCCACCGATCGCCAGCCAGTGAGCGGTGGCTCGGGCGGCTGTGGCTCACGGTCGCCGACCGCTACGAGCGATACCGATACCTGGACGAGGCCGACAAGGAGTCCCTCAACTGGCATAGCTGGGGAACGATCGTCACTCACTGGTCGCTTGTCGTGCTGATGACCCTCGTCACACTTACGGGCCTCTCGAAGTGGCTCGGCGTCTATGGCCCACTCGACATCGGGATCTGGGGCGGGTACAACCCGGCCTTCCTGGTTCATGTCTGGTCCGGGGTCCTGCTCGCAGTCGTGGCGTTCCTCCTGTACCCCTTCTACTCGATTTACGTCGACGGAAAGTCGGTCCTGCTCACCCGCAAGCAACTCCAGGAGCAGATCGTGATCGCACTCGCCTTTCTCGGCCTCGCGAGTTACATCCCGGGTTACAAGAAGGCCCGGCGGTCCTACGACGCCGAGAACGAGGAGTGGATCGGACACCATCCGACTCAGACGGCCTTCTGGTATGCGACCTGGCTGTTCGTCGGCATCCTCACGCTTACCGGCTTTGCACTCTGGGCGGCCCTCGCCAGCGATCCGGCCTGGTGGATCGCGGCGCTGGGCTTCATGGAGAGCTGGTTCGCCTTCGAGACGATCCTCCGGATTCACCTGGTCTCGACGGCGATCATCGTCGCGTCGGTAGCCATGCACGCCTACTTCCCGTTGATGCCGAGCAACCACGATCTCCTGTTCTCGATGATTCACGGACGGCTCGACGGCTGGCGTGTGACAGCCGAGAACCGACCAGAGCGACAGGGGGCTGCCCGTTCGAAGGACACACTCCTCGGACCGCTGTCCGGTCTCGCGCGGTTGTTCGGAACGGAACCGGACATTCAGGACTCGCTTGCCGGGCCCGAAACGGAAACCCCGACCGAGAAGTCGACTGCCGAGACCGACACCACGGAGGAGCGATCCTGACATGCCAGGGGCAGGAGACCTCGAACCGGACCGAAGCGACCGAACGGCGATCGCACAGGGGGATGGGGAAGCCACCTCGGTGGCCGTCATCGCAGTCGGCAACCCGATCATGGGGGACGACGGGGTCGGTGCGCGGGTCCTCGAACGGCTCGAAGCCGGCCCGGAAGGCGACAGACCCGACCTCACGCTCGCCAACGCCGCGACGACCGCCTTTTTCGCACTCGAAGCCATGAGCGGCTGCGACCGGGCGATCGTTCTCGATGCGATCGCGACCGGAGCCTCGCCCGGGACCGTCCACCAGTACCAGTACGTGGACGGAGCCTTCGCCGGGGAGATCCCCGAGATGACGATGCACGATTTCTCCTTCGCCGAGGCACTCCAGGCGGGCCGGGAGGCGTATGATCTCCCCGGGGAGGTGCTCATCCTCGGCGTCGAACCGGAGCGCGTCGAGATGTCGATGTCATTGAGCGAGCCGATCGAGCAGGCCCTGCCGAGACTGGTGGCTCGCGTCCGCGAGGAACTGCCCGACCGCCCGAACCATCCACCCCAGGCAGACAAAGCATGACAAGTAGCTGGTACTGCACCGACTGTTCGACCCGTATCGACTCAGAAGCGATCGCCGAACACGAACGGCAGGGCCATCACGTGAGAGGGGCCATCCGCCCGGATCGGCTGCTCGGGAACGACCCCTGGAACCTGCACGTCGAGGTGGACGGCGAACTCGACGGGACCCAGCCCGTCGCCGACGAGGGAGGTGAAAACTGATGTGTCTCGGTATCCCAGGCGAGATCCTGGAGATCGACGGGCAGGTCGCCCAGGCGGAGTTCTGGAACGTCGAGAAGAGCGTTCGGCTGGACATCGTGGGCGAGGAAGTATCCGTCGGGGACTACGTGCTGAACCACGCCGGCTTCGCGATCAGAAAGATCCCCGACGACGAGGTGGCAGAGACGATGGCGCTCTACGAGTCGTTTTTGAGCGGCGACGAAGCCGACGCCCTCGAAGAGATCGGCGCGACTGACGCCACACTCGAGTTCGGCGACCGGCCAGCAGCGAGGACCGGGGAAAAACCGGTCGCCTCGACCGACCGGGTTCCCCGCGGGCCTGGCGACGCTCGAACCGATCCCGAAGCGGATTCCGAGGACGATGTCTGAGACCGAACCCCTCCAGTTCCGGGACCCGGAGCAGGCAGAACAGTTGGCCGACCGGCTGGAGACCCTGATGGCCGACATCGACGAGCCGGTCTCCCTGATGCACGTCTGTGGTTCACACGAGCAGGCCATCGCCAAATTCGGCCTCCGGAGTCTGCTTCCGGATGGGCTCTCCGTGCGAATGGGACCGGGCTGTCCCGTCTGTGTGACGAACATGCCGGAGGTCGACGAGGCCGTCGCTATCGCCGAACAGGGAGCGACCGTCGCGACCTACGGGGACATGTTCCGGGTGCCAGGAACCAAGAAGAGCCTCGCGGACGCCCGTGCGGACGGTGCGTCGGTGGAAGTCGTCTACTCGGCCAGCGAGGCGGTCGAACTGGCGGCGGCAAATCCCGAGGCGGAAGTCGTCTTCTTCGCGACCGGGTTCGAGACGACGGCCGCCCCGACGGCGGCGATCCTCGACGCCGACCCACCCTCGAATTTCTCGGTGCTCTCGGCCCACAAGTACGTCCCGCCGGCGATGGAGGTCGTCGCCGAGATGCCCGACGTGGACATCGACGGCTTTCTCGCCGCGGGCCACGCCGCGACGATCACCGGCTACGGGCTCTTCGAACCGTTCGTCGAGACCTACGAGTTGCCGATCGTGGTCGGCGGGTTCGAACCCATCGACGTGCTGCTGGCGATCGAGCGGCTCCTGGAGTACGTCAGAGACGGCAAAGCCGGCCTGGAGAACGCCTACCCCCGCTGTGTCTCGAAGGCGGGGAACGAGCAGGCCCTGGAAACGATGTGGGACGTCTTCGAGAAAACATCCGGGGAGTGGCGCGGGATCGCCGAAATCCCGGGCGCGAATCTCGTGCTTCGGGACGCCTACGCCGAGTACGACGCCAGACGCCGCTTCGACGTCGAACCGCTCGACGGTGGACCCGACCCGCTGACCGAGCAGTGCATCTGTGGGGACATCATGGCCGGGAAGGCCGATCCCGACGAGTGTGACCTGTTCGGCGAGGAGTGCACCCCGTCGAACCCGGTCGGGGCGTGCATGGTCAGCAGCGAGGGCACGTGCAAGATCTGGGACGAGTACGGCGGCCACCCGAACCTCTAACATGACACGAGACACCACCGAATCGAACCAGGAGTTCGTCACACTCGCACACGGGGCCGGGGGCGGAGCGATGCGCTCGCTCCTCGATGAACTCGTCGTACCCCAGTTCGCGGGGAATGGGAACGCGGAAAGCGACACACTCGTCGGGCTTCCAGAGCTCGACGACGGCGCCGTGCACCCGGCTGGGGACGGAGCCCTCGTGATCACGACGGACAGCCACGTGGTCTCGCCCAGATTTTTCCCGGGTGGCGATATCGGCCGCCTCGCAGTGGCCGGAACGGTCAACGACCTGGCCGTGATGGGCGCAACCAGCCCCACCGCACTCACCTGCTCGCTCGTCCTCGAAGAGGGCGTCCCCACCGCGGACGTCAAGCGTGTGATCGAGTCGATGGCCGAGACAGCCAGGAGTGCCGGCGTGCCGATCTCGACGGGGGACACGAAGGTCATGGGCAACGGCGAGGTCGACGGCATCCTCATCAACACCGCTGGGGTCGCGTACGTCGACCGCGAGCAGCCAGTGACCGACGCAGGCCTCGATCCCGGTGATGCGATCATCGTGAGTGGGTCGATGGGCGATCACGGGATCGCGCTGCTGTCCGCCAGAGAGGGATTCGACTTCACGGGCGAGTTGGAGAGTGACGTCGCTCCAGTCAACGACCTCGTAAATGTGGCCCTCGACGCCGGTCGAATCACGGCGATGAAGGACCCGACCCGCGGCGGCCTGGCGAACGCGCTGAACGAGATGGCCGGGAAAGCCGACGTAGGAATCGACCTCATGGACGAGTCGATTCCCGTCTCCGGACCGATCGCCTCGGCCGGGGAGGTCCTCGGGATCGACCCACTCTCGGTCGCCAACGAGGGGAAAGTCGTCATGGGAGTGAACCCCGAGGACGCCGAGGACGTGCTGGCGGCGATCCACACAGTACCGGGCGGCGAGGAGGCGGCAATCGTCGGGCAGGTGACCGATGACCATGCTGGCCGGGTCGTCGTGGATACCGGCTTCGGCCGGCGGTATCTCAGCGAACCCGAGGGGGAACCACTCCCCCGGATCTGCTGATGCACGAGATCAGCATCGCCAAAGGCATTCTGTCGCGGGCACTCGACGCGGCGAGCGAACACGGAGCCGACCGGATCGACGCCCTGACGATCGAGATCGGGCGCGCCACCCACGTCAACCCCGAGCAGATGGTCTTCTGCCTGGAAGCGATCGCCGACTCGACGCCCGCGGCCGAGGCGAAAATCCGCACCGAAACCATCCAGCCACGGGCCGAGTGTGACTGTGGCTGGGAGGGAGCCCCTGAAAGTCTCGACCTCCCGGGCGGGTTCGCCCCGGACATCCGGTGTCCGGACTGCGGGCAGCGCGCCGACCTCGTACAGGGACGGGAGTGTCGGCTCGCGAGCATCGAGATCCCTGACGTATCACACGACGACAAACCGCCGGCCCGCCGGGCGGACGAAGTTCGCGGGTCCCCAAGTTAATGTTTCAGCACAATCCAACCCTGGTCGACCGAATGGCCGGACTGCACCACGACCACGGAGTCCGCTTTGGACTCCCGGACCTGCGAGAGCGCCTGCTGGGCCCGCTCCGAGCCCACCGGTTCGGGCACGGAGAGTTCGAAGCGACGGGTGGCTCCGATGCGGAAGCTGACGTGCTGGCGGCCATCAGGGAGCGAGCGGGCGAGGTTCACGAACGGCTCGTTCACGATCACGAGGTCTTTGCCGTCGAGTTCGTCGGCAGCACGGGCGGCGGGAAGACCAAACTCATCGAAGAGTTGCTCGAACGGGCCCCGGCAGACGAACGTGTTGGGGCCGTCGTGGGCGACGTGGCGGGCGAGGACGACGCAACCCGGCTCCGGGAGTACGGCATCCCCGTCGAGAACATCAACACCGGCAAGGAGTGCCACCTCGACCCGGACGGGGTCGATTCGGCACTCTCGGCGTTCGATCTCGATGCCCTGGACACGCTCTACGTGGAGAACGTGGGGAACATGGTCTGTCCGGCGGATTTCCCGCTCGGGACGAGCCTCCGGGTGCTGGTCGTGAGTACGACCGAGGGTGGGGACGTCGTCGGCAAGCACCCACTCCTCGTACAGGCGGCGGACGCCGCGATCGTGAACAAGATCGACCTGGCCGAGGCCGTCGGGACGGACCTCGACCGGGTCCGGGGCGACATCCACGAGGTAGCCCCCGAAATTCCAGTGTTCGAGACGAACGCCAGAGCCGGAACGGGGGTCGATGCCCTCGCGGCGTTCCTGGATGCCAGACGGGAGAGTCACACCGGACACACCCACCAGTAGTCGATGACCGACACTCGAACTCGGGCCCAAATTCAGGTCACCGGCGTCGTCCAGGGGGTCGGTTTTCGGCCGTTCGTGGTCCGTCGCGCCGGAGCCCACGACCTGGCCGGGACGGTCCGAAACACGGGGGACGCGGGGGTCGAAATCGTCCTCGATGGGGCTGCCGAGGCCGTCGAGGCATTCCTCACCGACCTTCATGACTCGCCACCACCCCTGGCCCGCGTCGAGTCAGTTTCGGTCGACAGGCAGCCAGCCCCCGCTGCCCCACCCCTTGAACAGCCCGATCAGTTCCGGATCCTTGACTCCGTGGAGAGCGAGGGTGGAACGGGAACGATCCCGCCCGATACGGGAATCTGTGAGCAGTGTCTCTCGGACATCCGAGATCCCGAGTCACGCTACCACGGCTACTGGGCCACGTCCTGTGTCGACTGTGGCCCGCGATACACCGTCATTCGGGAGCTCCCCTACGATCGGCCACGGACTGCGATGGACGCCTTTCCGATGTGCGAGGACTGTGCGACCGAGTACGAGCGCCCGACGGACCGACGATACCACGCCCAGACGATCGCCTGTCCCACGTGTGGCCCCACGCTCAAACTCGCCATCCCGACGGCCGATGGCCGCCGAATCGAACAGACCGGAGCGACGGCGATCCGTGCCACGCGAGAACGACTCGCGGATGGGGACATCGTGGCGATCAAGGGGATCGGTGGCACCCATCTCGCCTGCTCGGCGACGGAGCAAGACGTGGTCGACCGGCTGCGAACGCTGACTGGACGGCCAGCGAAGCCGTTTGCAATCATGGCGCGATCGATCGACCAGGCCCGGGAATTGGCGGCGGTCTCCGAGACGGAAGCGTCGCTCCTCGAAGACGTGCGCCGGCCGATCGTGGTCCTCGATCGGTCGGACGATGGGGTACTCGATGCCGTCGCCCCTGGGCTACACACGGTCGGAGTGATGCTCCCTTACGCCGGGCTCCATCACCTCCTGTTCGATGGGGAGTCCGTGGACGGCCCGCTGGTGATGACGAGTGCCAACCGACCCGGCGAGCCCATGTGTGTCACCGTCGATTCGATCTTCGCGGAGCTTTCGTCGGTGATCGACGCCGCCCTGGTCCACGACCGGGAGATCGTCGCCCGGTGTGACGACAGCGTCGTTCGAGAAGTCGACGGCTCACGAACCTTCCTCCGCCGATCCCGCGGCTGGGTTCCACAGCCGCTTTCACGCCAGGAGCGCGGGCCGCCAGGGCTCGCGGTCGGGGCCGAGTTCGACGGCACCGTGGCCGTACTCAGAGACGACGAGGTGATCCCCTCACAGCATCTCGGTGACCTCTCGGGCCCCGCGAGTGAAGCGTTTCTGGACGAGACCGTCGAGCACCTCACCAGCCTCCTGGGGGTCGAACCGGCCTTCGTGGCCTGTGACATGCATCCGAGCTTCCTGAGCAGCCAGTTCGCCAGGGAGTATGCAGCGTCCAGGCCTGCTGTCGAAAACGCCGACGGGGAGGCCCAGCCGATCCCCGTTCAACATCATCACGCACATGCGGCCTCGCTGCTGGCCGAACACGATCGCGAACAGGGGATCGTGATCGTCGCGGACGGGACCGGCTACGGCCCAGACGACACGATCTGGGGTGGCGAAGTGCTCGACACCACCCGGGCGGACTTCACGCGGGTCGGCGGCCTGAGCCAGTTCCGACTCCCAGGTGGGGAAGCCGCGATCGAGTACCCCACGCGGATCCTCGCGAGTTTGCTCGACGATCCCGAGCGAATCGATGCACTCCTGGCGGCCCAGACACCTCTCGATGAGGCTAGTGTCCCAGGTGTCAGAGAGAGTCTCGCAGCTGGCGTCAACGCCCCGATCACTACGAGTGCCGGCCGGTTCCTCGACGCGATCAGCGCCCTGCTGGGAGTCTGTCCGCAGCGCCAGTACGAGGGACAGCCGGCGATCGAACTCGAAGCCGTCGCCGCAGGGGCCACACCGCAGGAACTCACGCTTCCGCTCCGACAGGACTCGGGGTACACAACCCTCGACGTCCAGGAACTCGCTCAGCAACTGCTGGCACTGGCCGGTTCGGAACCGCCGGCAGCCGTGGCCGCGACGGCACAGGACGCCCTCGCCCGGGGATTGGCCCGGATCGCGGTCGCAGCGGCTGAAACACACGATCGAGACGTGATCGGCTTCTCCGGCGGGGTGGCATACAACGAGGCCATCACCCGACGGGTACGGCAGACCGTCGAAGCCGCCGGGTTTCAGTTTCTCGCCCACCGGAGCGTTCCACCAGGAGACGCGGGACTCTCTTACGGCCAGGGGATCGTCGCGACGGCGAAGTTACAAGCGACCAAGCAGGAGGTGACCGATGAACCGGCGTGAGCTACTCGGTAGACTGGGAACGCTGGGGGCGGTCGGCCTCGCCGGCTGTACGGGGTCGCTTCCTGGACCCTCGGCGCTGGCGATCGAAACCAGCCGGGAGGTACTCGACGGCGCAGGGCGATCGGTTCCGCTTCCCGAGCGCGTCGAGCGCGTGATCGCCATTGGCCCAGGTGCACTCAGGCAGATGGCCTATTTCGAGGCGATCGACCGGGTCGTCGGCGTCGAGCGCGGGGAGCAGACGGACTTTCGAACCCTTCCGTATAACGTCGCCAACCCCGAACTGCAGGGTCTGCCGATCATCGGCCCATCCGGACCGGACGCTGCCGGTGATGCCGAGTCGATCCTGGCAGTCGAGCCGGATGTCGTCTTTCTCTCCGCGATCGGGGGGACCGGGGCTGCCGACCGAATTCAGGCACAGACCGGCGTCCCGACGGTGGTCCTGGATCTCCCGATCCCACTGGATTCCGCCGGACGAGAGAGACTCTACGACACCTGGCGGCTCGTCGGCGAGGTGCTACACGAGCCAATGCGGGCCGAATCGATCGTCGAGACGGTATCCGACCACGTCGCGGCGATCCGCGAGCAGGCTCCAGAACGCCCGTCCACGACCGCCTATGCGGGCGGTGTGAGCTACAAGGGCGCACAGGGGCTGACGACCACCCGGGTTCCCTATCCCCCTTTTCAGTTCACCGGGGCGAAAAACGTCGCCGAGTCCGTGAGCACCGACCGCGGGTCGGTCGACATCGATCCGGAACGGCTCCTCCAATGGGACCCCGACGCGATCTTCGTGAGTGCGCAGAACACCGGATTGATTCGGGACGATCTCTCCCGGCACCCCGCGCTTCGATCGCTGTCGGCACTCACGAGTGGCCATACCTTCGCCGTCCCGCCGGTCTCTCACTACCACGAGAACGTCGGGACGATGCTCGTGAACGCCTACTACGTCGGTGCAGTCCTCTCCCCCGACAGGTTCGATGCGGTCGATCTCGACTCGATCGCCGCGTCGGTGTACGAATCGCTCCTGGGTGAGAATCCGTTCCCAGACATCCGACAGCAACTGTCGGCCTACGAGCGAATCGACCTGACCCAAGCCGGCCCAGACACCCAATCATGAGCAATGCCACCGAAGCGATCGAGGCGTACACGACCCAGCAGTCCCGGCGGAAACTCGTGCTCCTGGGCGGGGTCGTCGTGCTGTTGGCCGTCTCGGTTCACGCGATGCTCTCGGGGTCGATCGACCTCTCGGCCAGCGCTGTCATCGGATCGCTTTCGGGCTCGGGATCACCCTTCGCCCAGCGAGTCGTATGGCAGATCAGACTGCCCCGGGTCCTGGGCGGGGCGATCGCGGGTGCCGGACTCGCCTACGTCGGGACGGCCATGCAGTCGGTCCTTCGGAACCCGCTCGGCGCGCCGTACACCCTGGGCATTTCTCAGGCGGCGGCGTTCGGGGCGGCCCTCTCGATCGCCGTGCGCGGGGTCGAATCGGCAGCCGGGTCGATCTTCGGGCCGTACCTGACGACTGCGACGGCCTTCGCGCTGGCCCTGGCCTCGACGAGCGTGATCCTCCTCCTGATCCGGTTCAAAAACGCCTCCCCGGAGACGCTCATCCTGACGGGGGTCGCCCTCGGCGCGGTGTTCAACGCGGGGCTCACGGTGATCCAGTACCTCGCCTCGGACACCGAAGTCGCAGCCATCGTGTACTGGACCTTCGGCGACCTGGGCCGGCTCACCTGGCCGACGGTGGGCATCATGGCCGTCGGCGTGCTCACAAGCGCGGGCTACTTCTCGCTCCGTGGCTGGCGGTATACGGTCCTCGACGCGGGTGACGAAACCGCCGCCAGTCTGGGCGTCGACGTTCCTCGCCTTCGAACCGTGGGGATGCTCGTGGGCGCCTTCGGGACCGCCGTGGTCATCTCCTTTGTCGGCATCATCGGCTTCATCGGCCTGGTCGCACCACACATCGCCCGAAAGGTGGTCGGGACGGACGAGCGGGTTTTGCTGCCGGCCAGTGGACTCGTCGGGGCGATCCTGCTGGTGGGCGCGGATACGGTTGCCAGGGCCGCCTTCGATCCACTGTCTCTGCCGGTTGGAGTCCTGACGGCGTTTCTGGGAGCGCCGCTTTTCGTCTACCTGGTCATCGCAGGGAGGGAACACTGGTGACACTCGAAATCGAGGATCTCGCGGTGGCGTACGACGGGTCGCCAGTACTGGATGGCGTCTCACTTTCGGTAGGGCCGGATTCGATCCACGCGTTGCTCGGGCCGAACGGCGTCGGAAAAACGACGCTCTTGCGAGCCGCGACGGGGCTGCTCGAACCGGATCACGGCCAGGTGCTGATCGAGGGCACACCAATCAAGGAGCTTTCGAGCCCGGAGCGAGCCGGGAAAATCGCGTACGTGCCACAGTCGGAATCCCCGACCTTCGCCACCTCCGTCTTCCAGGCGGTTTTGCTTGGTCGGACCCCCCACACCAGTTGGCGACCCAGCCGTGAGGACCGAGATCGGGTCGGCGCGGTGCTGTCCCAGCTCGGACTGGCCGACTACGCGACCCGCCCCACGGACACGCTCAGCCAGGGCCAGCGCCGGAAGGTCGCGATCGCCCGCCTGCTCGTTCAGGAACCGGCGATGATGGTCCTCGACGAACCGACTGCCAGCCTGGATCTGCGCCACCGCCTCGACGTCCTGGAGATCATCGAGAATCAGACCCGCGACCGGAGCGTTGGCACGCTCCTCGCCATGCACGATATCGAGCTGGCTGCCCGGTTCGCCGATACGGTGACCATCCTCGCCGACGGCCAGGTCTTCGACAGCGGGACTCCCGAATCCGTGCTCACCGCCGAGGCCATCGAATCGGTGTATGGCGTCTCGGCGACGGTCGACCGACACGACGGCCGGCTCCACGTCGACGCGCAGGGTTCGCGCCGAGTCTCATAACAGGCGGTTCTGAAATACCAAGGTTTAATATTTTGAGTCCGATTATTCATAATCACGAATGGCACACATCCACCTCCCGGAGGGAGCACTGCCCCTCTGGGCCGTTGCACTCTGGTCGGTCCTCGCAGCGGCGGTACTGGCGTATGCGGTGTACGGGCTGCGCAGGGACGGCCTGGAGGCGAGACACGTGGCGCTCGGCGGGATGGTGGCCGCCGCGAGTTTCGCCGTCTTCCAGGTCAACATCCCGGTTCTCGGCGGGGTTCACCTCTCGTTGACGGCCCTCGTCGGGATTCTGGTCGGGCCGTCGCTGGGTGCGATCGTCGCGTTCGTCGTCAACGTCCTCTCGGCGCTTCTGGGACACGGCGCCTGGGGCTTTCTCGGGGCCAACACGCTCGTCGGCGCGACCGAAGCCGCTGGCGGGTACTACGTCTTTGCGGCCCTGCGGGGCCAAAACTGGGATCACTTCCCGGCGGCCGCGCTGGCGACCATCGCCGGCCTCGGGGCCGGTTCGCTCCTCATGGGCGCGATCCCGATCGTGAGTGGCATCCGCGGTGTGGCAATCACCGGCGGCGACCTCGCGGTGTACATGGCCGCGCTGGTGGCTGTCAACCTCGGCGTCGCCGTGATCGAAGGCCTGCTCACGGGCTCTGTCGTCCAGTATATCGCCGCTATCCGACCCGACCTGCTCGGGGAGACAGCCCAGGTGAGCCAGGAATGAATCGAACGAGCCAGTATCTGGTGCTCGGCGGCGCGATCGCCATCGCCGCCGTCCTCGGGTACGTCGGCTTCGTTTACACGGGTGGCGCCGTCCCATGGGGCGAGCGCTTCAGCGCCGTCATGCAGGGCGGGACCGCCGGGGAGAGCGGTTCGTTGATCCAGATCGGTCGGGGTGGAATCGGTGGATTCCTCCTCGCCGGCCCGTTGCGGGACAACGTCTTGCCGTTTGCTCTCCTGGTCCTGCTTTTGGCCGGGGCGAGTGTCGGCCTGTACTGGTGGATCGAATCGAATGACTGACCGGCAACCATGAGTGAACTCACGAGTCACGTTCCTGACCCCCGGTTGCTCACCACCTACGCGGAGCAGGGCGCCGGCCCCTTCCACCGGATCAACGCCTGGACGAAGGTGGCCGTGCTGGCCCTCGCCGTGGTGGCAGTCACCATCGCCGAGGGACTGCTCACGGTCACGGCCATCTACGTGGTCGTCCTGGCCGCGTATGCAGCGGCCGGGCTCCCCGTCAGACGGCTCGTCGCGTGGTACACGCTGCCGTTCATCTTCGTGACGGTAATCGCCGGACCGCTTGCCATTGGTATCCCGGGCGAACCCATCGTGGCCATCCCCCATCCGTTCGGGCAACTCTCGATCACCTGGGCGGGGGCAACAACGTATTTCACCCTCCTGGGCCGGGGGCTCACGGTCGTCACCTACTCGCTTGCAGTCTGGATGACGACCCGGTACGCGGATATGGTCCACGTGCTCGGCCGGTCGCTCCCCACGCCGATCGACCAGGTCGCGCTGTTCGCCTATCGGTTCACCTTCGTCATCCTCGAAGTGATCGAGGACCTCCTGAAGGCGACCCGGGCCCGGGGCGGATCGCTCAGTGAGAACTTCTGGGCGAACCGGACCCTCTACGGTCGGATCTTCGGCCACACGTTCATCCGCGCACTCGAACGCTCGGAGACGCTGCTCAAATCGATGGAGGCCCGGGGCTATCACGGCGATCTGACGGTGTACAGCCAGGTCGAGCGACCGCCGGCCCGCGAACTCGTGGCCCTGGCGGTGCTCACGGTCGCAATCGGGTGGTACGCGCTGACGGTTCGATACGGAGTGATCGCATGAGCGAGACAGAGTTCCACGAACAGGACGAGAATCGGGCCGCCGAACAGATCGACTGTGTCCACGAGGACCCCTTCGACTTCGACGAGGAGCCCCTCGTATCCCTGCATTGTCTCTCACACACCTATCCTGACGGGACCCGGAGCGTCCACGACGTGAGTTTCGCCGTCAGGGCCGAGGAAACGGTGGGTCTCATCGGTGGAAACGGAGCCGGGAAGTCCACGCTGATGGAGCACCTGAACGGCCTTCTCGACGTTCAGGAGGGGCAACTCCGAATACAGGGCGAACAGATCACCGAGGACAACGTGGAACTGGCCCGGCGGGAAGTCGGGTTCGTCTTCCAGGACGCGGATTCCCAGATCGTCGCCCCCACCGTCATCGACGATGTGATGTTCGGCCCGCTGAACTACGGGGCCTCGAAGGATGAGGCACGAGAGCGGGCCGAGCGGGCACTCGACCGACTCGACGCAATGCATCTCTCCGACCGGGTTCCACACCACCTCAGCGGAGGGGAAAAGCGCCTGGTCGCCATCGCCGGCGTCCTGGCGATGGACCCGAGCGTGATCGTCATGGACGAGCCACTCGCCGGACTGGACCCGGCCCGCGAGCAGCGTGTTCGGTCGGTGATCGAGACCCTGCAGGCAGAGGGCATCGGCCTGGTCATCGCGTCCCACGACGTGGACTTCGCGGGCAGTGTCGCCGACCGCATCGTGGTCATGGACGACGGGGACATCGTCGGGTCCGGCACGCCCGAGGCCGTCTTCTACGACGACACGCTGCTGGAGCGCGCAAACCTTCGCCCGCCAACGGCGGTGCGGGTCGCACGGCGACTCGGGGTCGAAGCCGATCGACCGGTGACCGAGGACGCACTCGTCGATCTGCTGTCCTGAAAGGAAACAAGCCGGAGACGCCTGCCGAGAAACCAACCCGCAACCGTCTAGCACCCCTTTTTTCGGTGATGAGCTACCACAACAAGATCGCCCTCGACGCGCCGTTCGACTCGGTCGTCGACGCGCTCACTGACACACTCGGCGAGGAGGGCTTCGGCGTCCTCGCGGACATCGACATCCAGGACATCTTCGCGGAGAAACTCGACGTCCAGCGGGACGAATACCGGATTTTCGGCGCGTGCAATCCGCCACTGGCCAATCAGGGCATCGAGGCGGAGATCGATCTGGGGACCCTCCTCCCCTGTAACGTCGTGGTGTACGCCGAGGACGGCGACGTTATCGTCAGTGCCGCGGACCCGACGGAATTGATCGATCTCACGGGGAACCCGGAACTCGACGAGATTGCAACCGAGATCGGCGAGCGTCTCGATCGCGTGCTGGAAGAACTCGAATCGGAGTTCCCCGCGGGCAGCAACGCTTAAGCTACCTCCACCCCCCACCATCTCTGGCTTTACTAACACTTATCGAGTGAAGCGTATTTTCAGGCCCAAACAAACCAGGTTCCCAAATCCTGGGAACTGACATCCCGCTATATCTCCTTGGAATTTTAACAAGTTTTCGGGGAGAGGATCGCCATGCCAGACCCATCACTCATCGGTACTGGAGCGACGCAGTTCGGGAGCGTCCTCGAAGACGAATCCCTCCAGGGAAAGACCTTCGAAGAGATCGCCGCCGACGCGGCGTTCCAGGCAATGGACGATGCAAATATCGAACCGGAGGAGATCGACGCCTTCTACGTCGGCAACATGCTGCAGAGCACGAGCGGGGTTTCCAGTCACGCCACGGTCTTGGCCGACTGGCTGGGACTGCAGCAGAAAGCTGGTTTCCACTTCGACACTGCCTGTTCGACTGGAAACACGGGATTAGGAATCGCTCACGACGCAATCAAATCGGAAAGTTACGAGAACGTGCTCGTCGTTGGCGCGGAAATCACCTCCTCGCGACCCACGAGCCGGTTTCAACTCGACCGCGAGCCGATCGACCCACAGGAACTGTGGTATCTCACCGATATCGGTGTGGACAACGTGTACGCCTACATGCACGCCTACGACGTGGCCACTGCCTACGGAGCCATTCCGAGTATGGCGTTCGCGGAGAAACACGACCTCTCCGAGGATGAACTCGACGAGGTCATGTTCCACGTCAATCGGATCGCACGGGAACACGCTTCAAAAACGCCCAAGGCCGCCGTTGAGGAGTCCCTCGAAGATTTGGCCGCAGCGAAGGACTTCGAGGATCCACAGGAATTCTGGCGGAGCAAGAATAACCCGTTTTTCGCCTGGCCGACGCGGCAGCTGAGCGCCCTGCAGGCCGTCGACGGTGCCTCCGCCAGTATCATTTCGGCAAATCCCAGTGACTTCACGGACAAGGTGACCGCGAAGATCCGGGGTTATGACTGGCGGGCCAAGGGCTTCCCGTGGTACGGAGCCGACCCGACTCGCATGCCACAGGACGTGAAGGCCTTCGAAGCGGCCTACGAGAAGACCGGCATCGAGCCCGCGGACATCGATTATCTCTATGTCCATGACTGCATGCAGATCCATCAGCCGATCCTGGGAGAGTTGTCCGGCTACCTCGAGGATCCAGTTGCGGCGTTCAAAAACGAGGAGACCCTTTACACCGGCCCGAAACCGATGAACGTCTCCGGCGGCCGCCATGGAGTAGGCCACGCCTGGGAGGCCTCGGCCGGATTCGAGACCCACGAGATCCTGCAGCAGATGCGGGGGGAATCGGGCGAGAACCAAATACCGGACGAACCTGAAATCGCCGTCCAGCACAACCACGGCTACGGAATGCACACGGCGGTGACCGTTCTGGAGCGTGAGGCCTGATCATGATCGAACGCGCACCCAAGACCTTCTACGAGGAACTGGAAGCCGGACGAATCGTCGGCACGAAGTGCAACGACTGCGGGGAGTACACCTTCCCGCCGATGACTGCCTGTCGGCACTGCCGGAGCCGGGATCTGGAGTTCACCGAGATGAGCGGCGAGGGCACGCTTCACTATTACTCCAGCACGATGATGCCCTCAAAGCGGTTCGCCGACGAGGACCGGATGGCCTACGGGATGGTCGAACTTGCGGAGGGACCGTACTTCTTCACGAAGATCGAGGGCGTCGAGTTTGCGAGCACCGATCAGATTCGGGAGGGCAACGAGGAATTGCCCATCGACGTTCGAGGCAAACCCGAGGAAGTCGCTGGGAAAACCGTCCTCGTCTTCGAACGGGCCTGACCGGCCCGTGCGGTTTGCAAAGGGATCGGGGCGTGACCTAAAGACAGTTCACCAGCAGAGGGCAAACCCGACCGCGTAATCACCATCGAACGCGAGTGAAAGGAGAATGCGGGAGCCATCGAGCCCCGTTCGATCGCCGGTAAGCGAAACCGTGGGCTTTCCGATGGCGTCACGGCGTATTTCGATCGCCGGCCCCACCGGCAGGTCGCTGTCGATCGCTTTCTTGACGGCTTCTTTGCCCGCGAATGTGGTCGCGTAGTGTGCCAACGGCCAGCCGCTTGCTTCGGCGTAGGCAATCTCCCGATCGCTGAACACCGCATCCCGAAACGTGTCGGTAAACACGGTTTCGAGATGCCCGAGGCAGACCACGTCGACGCCGACCCCCCGCATCCTCATTTCACGAGAGCCGCCGTCTTTCGGGCGATCCGCCGCTCCTCGTCGGTCGGGACGACAAGCACCGCCGTTTCCGAGTCGTCCGTCGAGACGATTCCTGCGTCGCCGTTCAGAGAGGTGTTTCGCTTGGGGTCGACGTTCGCGTCGAGGAGTTCGATATTCCCGGCTAACTCCCGAACGAGGCTCGCGTTTTCACCGATCCCGGCCGTAAAGACGATCCCGTCGACTTCACCGAGCGTCGCCGCGTACGCACCAATCCGCTGTTTCACACTGTACGCAAACGTGCGAATCGCAAGGTCGGCCCGTTCGTCGCCGTTCTCGCGGGCTTTCAGCAGTTCTCGCATGTCCCCGCTGATCCCGGAGAGCCCGGCCAACCCACTCTCGTCGTTGAGGATCTCGAAGATGCGTTCCAGATCCATGTCGAGTTCCTCGTACAGATGCTTGACGACAGTAGGATCGACGTCGCCGGACCGAGTCGCCATCACGATCCCTTCGAGCGGAGAGAACCCCATCGAGGTGTCGACGGAGCGTCCGCCCGCGACAGCCGCGACGCTACATCCACCCCCCAGATGGCAGGTGATGAGGTTCGTCTCCCCCACCGGTCGATCGAGAATGTCACAGGCCTCGCGAGCCACGTACGCGTGTGAGATGCCGTGAAACCCGTATCGACGGATGTCGTGGTCGTCGTAGAAGCGATACGGGAGGCCGTAGAGGTAAGCCTCGGGGGGCATCGTCTGATGGAACGCCGTGTCGAAAACCGCGACCTGTGGAGTCTCCGGCAGTCGATCCGCCATCGCCTCGATGCCAGCGAGGTTCACGGGATTGTGAAGCGGGGCCACGCTCGCGAATTTTCGAATCGTCCGCTTGACCGACTCGTCCACGAGCACCGGTTCGGTGCGCTCGCCACCGTGTACCACCCGATGACCGACGGCCTCGATGACACCGGTCCCGTCGAGCAGCCCGTGTTCGGAGTCCGTGAGACAGTTCAGAACCACACCCATTCCCTCACGGTGATCCGCGATCGGTTGCTCGCTCGTGACCGTCTCCGCACCCACCCGCTGGGACACGTAAGCGTTCTCACCCCCAATGTCACCCACTTCGCCCTCGGTGACCGATTCGAGATCCTCGAACAGCTCGTACTTGATCGAGGTGCTCCCGCAGTTGATGACGAGGATCATCCTGTCTCCTCCACGAGAGTCGCCGTGATCACCGCGGCCCCGACGATATCCGCAACCGTCGCCCCTCTAGAGAGGTCACTCACCGGTTCGGCGAACCCCTGGAGAATCGGACCATAGGCACTCGCGCCGGCCAGTTCCTGGGTCAGCTTGTAGGCGATGTTCCCCGCGTCGAGGTCCGGGAAGACCAGGGTGTTCGCCTGGCCGGCCACCGGACCGAGGTCACCGTCGATTTTCCGTCGGGCGATGCTCTCGTCCAGGGCCGCATCGGCCTGGAACTCCCCGTCGATGGCATACTCCGAAGCGGCCGAGTTCGCCAGGTCGACGGCCGATTGAACTTTTTCCACGTCCGGGTGTGAGCCACTTCCTCGGGTCGAAAAGGAGAGCAAGGCTACTTTTGGGGCCGATTCGAGCAACCCTGCCCCACTGCGAGCCGTCGAAACCGCGATGTCGGCCAGTTCCTCGGCAGTCGGATTGGCGTTGACCGCAGCGTCCGCATAGAGGAGTTCCGAGCCGTCCCGAAGAGCCATCACGAAGACACTCGACGGCACGGTGATTCCCGGTTCGAGACCGATGACTTCCCGCGCGGCGGCGATCAGGTCACCCGACGTACGAACACAGCCGCCGATCAGCCCATCTGCCTCCCCGAGTCGGACCAGCAAGCCGCCAAAGAGGAGTTCGTTTCCGAGGATCTTCTCGGCGGTAGCGGCCGAGACAGATCTTATAGACTGATAGGCCGAAATGTAGGACCCTTCCGTCCGGGCTCGCTTGGGGTCAATGATCTCGACACCCGTCAGATCGGCGCTCGCCTCCCGCGCCGTCTCCTCGATAGCCTTCCGAGGCCCGAGCAACACTGGGACAGCGAGGTCCTCCGACGCGAGTCGTGCCGCCGCTTCGACGATCCGGTCGTCGGTTCCCTCCGGGAACACCAGCCGCGGTCGAGTCTCCCTGGCAGCGGGCTCCAGCCGGTTCAGGAGATCGGTCATCCCGGTGGGTCCTCCACGTTCGCTTCGAGCCAGTCGACAGCCGCGCCGACGGTGCGATTGTCCTGAACCTCCGAGACCGAGATCGGGATCTCGAATTCGTCTTCGAGGGCGGCGACGAGCGCGATGATATCCATCGACTTCGCGTGCAAGTCGGCAATGAAGTCCGTGCTCCGATCGATCGATTCCGGCGGCTCCGCAAAGATCTCCGCGACGATTTCGACCGTTTTTTCCTGGATATCGCTGGCAGACATTTCAATTTACTAAGCACTTCCAATATTCAAATAGATACAATGAAATTCCCAACATGTAGGAAGCAGAGTCGATCCCGATCCGCCAGGTGCCCCAAGTGGCAGTATTGCCGTCCGAAGAATGGCACGCTACCGACTATGGATCCAAGATATCTGGACCAAATCGACCCGCCCTCGTCGCGGAGCTGTTGCTCTTTTGCGGCTGAGCTGTACCCAAATGAAGGGGTCGAGGGCACGGTAACGATATCATCGTGCCTGGCAAGCTCGCGATTCACGTTTGGCGTCGGTGCCACACTGAAGCGCCGAGCAACCGAGGATTAGTGGCCAATCGCCCAGGGGTAGCCGCCCTCGTCGGCATGGTAGGTCGGCGTGTCCGTCGCTTCGTCCCCCTGCCCGCCGTCGCGATCGACCGCCGCGATCACGTCGTCGATCCTGAGGATGAGGGTTGCCGCCTCGGTCGCGTTCGAGAGCAGGCGGCGTTTCAGGGCGAGCGGTTCGACGAGCCCCCGGTCGAGGACATCCACGACGCCCGCGTCCGCGTCGAATCCAACGGTGGGCCCGCGATCGGTCTGGGCCGCACGAAGTGTGGTGAGCGTGTCGATAGGATCGACACCCGCGTTTCGAGCGAGGGTCTTCGGCAACGATTCCAGGGCGTCCGCGAAGGCCTCGGCGGCGAGTTGCTCGGGCCCGTCGATGCCTGTCGCCCTCGATCGAACGGCCTCGGCGACCCACACCTCCGCCGCCCCGCCACCGGGAACGACTTTGCCCTCCGCGACGGCGGTCTTGATGACAGTGAGACTGTCATCGAAGATCCGTTTGAGTTCATCGAGCACGTGGGCCGCCCCAGCCCGCAGGACGAGGGTGTGGGCCTCACCCGCATCTGACCGGACGGTGATGAACTCCTCGCCCCCGGAAACACTGAGATCCACGGTCGTCGTCTGCCCGAGGACCGACGCATCGACGTCCTCCGGTTTCACGACCCGTGTCGCCCCGGTCAGGGCTTCGAGGGCGTCGAACTCGTCCTGACGGGTTCGCTCCACGACGAGAATGCCCCGTCGACCCAGTTGGGCGGTGATTCGATCGGCCGCCTGCTTCTGACAGAAGACGATATCGACCCCGGCCGCCTCGAACTGGCGGACGATTTTCTCGATCGTCTGGGTCTCGGAGCGTTCGATCTCGTCCAGTTGGGCGGCAGTCTCGACAGTAGCCTTGGTGACCTGCCCACCGGTTCGAACCCGGAGTTCGCCGTCGAGGAGGGCGATCGTGCTGCCGTCCCAGTCCGTACTCGTGGGATCGAAAGAGGCGACGTCCGTCGAGGACTGATCGAGGTTGATCGCCACGCCGTCGATCAGTTGCGAGTCGGTGACGGCCCCGCCCTGTACCTTCTGAAGCGCGACCCGATCCAGATCGATCCGGTCGCCGCTGCTTGCAGCCATGGCGGTCTCGACCGAGAGGTCGGCGAGAAACGCGATCCGGTCCGCATCCCAGCGGCCGGTCATCGTGGTTGCGGCGAGGTTCGAGAGCAGTTCTCGGTCGGTCGAGTCGATCGCCGTTCCCAGGTCCGAGACCGTCTCAAGCGCGTGATCGAGGGCGATTCGATACCCCTGGATCACCGTTCGCGGGTGGAGGCCGTCATCGAGCAGGCCGTCGGCCTCGCCGAGGAGGTCCCCAGCGAAGAGCACCGTCGAGGAAGTGCCGTCGCCCTGGCCCGACTCCTGACTTTCCGCCGTCGAGACCAAAAGCGAGGCGGCCGGGTGTGTGACATCGAGTCGATGCAGGATGCTCGACCCGTCGTTCGTGACGATCACCGTCCCGTCGGAGATCAACATCTTGTCCCGGCCCCGTGGCCCGAGGGTGCTCCGGACCGTCTCCGCGATCGCCTGGGCCGCGGTAATGTTGGCGTCGAGGGCAGTTTCACCGCTTGCCTGCTGGGTCGAACGCGAGATGGACTGGATCGGTGTCTGGGATCGGTGACCACGCATCGTTCCACGAGTTGGGTTGCCAACCATATTACGTTACCGTGTGACACGACACGGGATCTTACAGCAGCACGCCCAGGCCAGTCACCAGAAGCCAGGCGACCCCGATGGCCGCGACCGCGCCGAGGAAGTTCACGAGGGCGTATCCGGTGGCGAGAAATTGGTCGCCAGCCTCCCAGAGCTGTACCGTATCGACCGAAAACGAGGAGAAGGTCGTAAACGAGCCACAGAGACCAACACCGAAGAGCAGCATCGTCGAGTTCGTGACCCCCGCGAAGGTGAGCAATCCGAGCAGGAAACTCCCCAGGACGTTCACCGTGAGCGTGCCCAGGGGGAATTCCTCATGCTCGACCCAGGTGCTGACGACGTGACGGAGCGATGCCCCGATCATGCCACCGAACCCGACGAGATAGGGCTCCGCAGTGCCGCCCAGTTCCTGAAGCAGTTGGTCGATCATTTCGATCCCTCCATCGAGTGCGCGAGGTGCCGCCCCAGCAACACACCCGCGAAGCCGAGCCCGTAGCTGGCAAAGAGATTCACAAGCCCGAGCACTGGCGTAGCCTGGACCGTCTCCATGGCGAACGTACTGTAGGTCGTAAACGAGGAGAGGACGCCGGTGCTGAGCACCGTTCTGGACGGGGCCGAGAGCAGATCCGTCTTGAGTGCCTCGTAGGCGAGGAATCCAAGCACTGCACTCCCGAGCGCGTTGACCACCAGTGTCCCCCCGAGACCGGGCGAGAACTGCCCGATCAAAAATCGTAGATTCGAGCCGAGAAAGCCGCCCACCGCGATGAGGGCGAACGTCTCGGCGTGTTCGAGGGGATGGGTGGAACCCATTGGATCGGCCTCCGGGTGGAACGGGCTTAAGCGTGATTCACCGGCCCCTTTCCCAATTCCTCCGTTTCGGCCCCGAAATCGTAGCTTTCCGCTCGAAAGTGATAGGATCGCAACTAGAACTAAGTAGCACGACGGCCTATTCAAACGCGGGGAGACCCGCCAAACCGAGGGGATCATTCATGCCAGTAATCGAAGAACTGGGGATCGGGTTGTACTACGTCGGGGCCGTGTTGATCGTCAACGGGCTGTGGTTGTTGGGGTATGGGGAGGATAGGGACGTTGCAATCCTGAATCTGCTCACCGGCGTCATCACGTTCCTGATCGCGGCCTACTGGGCGTTCGTGCCTGGGACCGAAGGGACAGCGTTCAACGCCGCTGGAACCCTGCTGTTCTCGTTCACCTATCTCTGGGTGTTCGCGAACGCGATCAGGGAAAAAGAGGACCAGCGGGGCTTTGGCTGGTACTGCCTTTTCGTCGCCGCCATCGCCGTGCCCACAGGGCTCATCGTCTTCCAGAGCGGTGATCTGGGACTGGCCTTGCTCTGGTGGATTTGGGCCGTGCTCTGGTTTTCCTTCTGGCTCCTGCTGGGTATCGAACGGACCGAATACAACGACCTCGTCGGGTGGTACACCCTGGCAGTCGGCATCGTCTCCGGGGCCGCGGGGTTCGTCATGGCCGCTGGCTGGTGGCCCGTTATCTGACCCAAAACCGCCTTTTGATGGGTCAAATCCGCCGACTATCGGCATTTATTGAAAGAATTACATAATAGTTATTTGTTGCGCTGCCAACGATTAGGTGGGGAGAGAGAACACCCCGCATACCATGCCAGAAGTACAATTCGAGGTCGATACGGACAAACCGGCAGACGAACAACCAGGGGCGAATCCGTTCAATCGGTGGCATCCCGACATCCCGGCCGTCATCGAGGCCGAGCCGGGCGAGCGGATGCGTCTCGAAGCACTGGACTGGACGGGGGGCCAGATCAACGACGACGATAACGCAAATGACGTTCGTGACGTGGACCTGAACCAGGTACACTACCTGGCAGGGCCCGTCGAAGTGAAGGGGGCCGAGCCGGGGGACCTCCTGAAAGTCGAGTTCCACGACATGGGCCCGCTGAACGACCGGTGGGAGTACGGGTTCACGGGGACCTTCTCCCAGAAAAACGGTGGCGGTTTCCTGACCGACCACTTCCCGGAGGCCGCAAAGTCAATCTGGGACATCGACGGTTATACCGTCTCCTCCCGGCATATTCCGGACATCAGCTATCAGGGGAAAATCCATCCGGGGTTAGCCGGGACCGCCCCCAGCATGGAACTGCTCGAAGAGTGGAACGAGCGGGAGCAGGAACTCATCGATAAACACGAGGCGGACCCAGAATCCATCCACAACCACCCGACCGGCGAGCCAGACCCGCCGGTCGCGAACCCGCCGACCAAAGACGGCGCGTTGATGGGCGAGATGGATCCGGACGAAGCAGACGCGGCCGCAGAAGTGGCCGCCCGCACCGTTCCGCCGCGGGAGCACGGCGGGAACCACGACATCAAGGACCTCTCGCTTGGCTCCACGATCTACTTCCCCGTGTACGTCGAGGGTGCGAAGTTCGGCATCGGCGACTTCCACGCCTCGCAGGGTGACGGGGAGATCACCTTCTGTGGCGCCATCGAGATGGCCGCCTACATCGACGTCGAGTTCGATCTGGTCAAGAACGGAATGGAGAAGTTCGGGGTCGATCACCCGATCTTCGAGCCCGGCAACCGGGGGCCGAACTTCGATGAGTATGTCACCTTCAACGGCTACTCCGTCACGGAGGACGGCGAGCAGCACTACATCGATCCGCACGTGGCCTACCGGCGCTCCGCCCTCGACGCCATCGAGTACCTGAAGAAGTTCGGGTACACGGGCGAGCAGGCCCTCCACATCCTGGGCACGGTGCCGATCGAAGGGCACCTCAGCGGCGTCGTGGACGTCCCCAACGCCTGTACGACCCTGGCGCTCCCGAAGGGCGTCTTCGAGTTCGACATCTCCCCGGAGGCACTCGGCGAGCCGGAAGACCGCGGCCAGATCCCGATTACGGACGACCCGCTGCAATAATCTTCTCGCCAACTACTTTTTCTTCAGTTCAGTCGAGAGATTTGGATCCGCACGCACCGCCGTCGCGAGCGTTTCGAGCAAGGGGGCCAGCCGATCATGGTTCGATGAACTCACATCCAGGTCGTCGTACCTGGTCGCCCCGACGAGTGCGAGTCGAATGACGTCGTTGGTCTCCAGTACGGGGGTTTCGGCCGACTCGTTCAACTGGTCCCGGATTTCCGCGAGCAAATCTCGCGTGTCTTTGGACATCGTCAGGGAAACCTGAACGGTTCGTGGGACATCCTCGTGGAGTGTCGTCACAGTCTCACCGATCTCCGGGCGGTCTGCTGTCATATGCCATCCATCGTGGGCCCGTGCCTAAATTTGTGGGGCGAAACACGGTCCCGAGCACTAAGTCGCGGGACGAAATTTGATATGTCTGCCTGACATACACTCACACATGCGGAAAATACTCGTCCCGGTCGACGGTTCGGAGCATGCAGACGCCGCGCTGGCGTATGCCATCGAACGGTTCTCCGACGCGGAGATCACCGCGTTGCACGTAGTCGATCTCCCACAAGGGTACTTCGCAGCCACGGCGGGAGACCCCGAGGAGATTCCATCAGTCGAGCACCGCAAGGAAGAAGCCAAGGAGCTACTGGAAGCGGTCGAAGCCGAGGCCGAGCAGTTCGGCGGACACGTCGACACGGACATCGCGACCGGCGATCCAGCGGACGAGATCCTCGAATACGCCTCCGCACACGACTTCGACGAGATCGTGATCGGGAGCCGTGGGATCTCGGGGGTCGGCCGAATCGTGTTCGGGAGCGTCGCCGAGAAGGTCGTCAGGCGGGCGGAAATCCCGGTCGTCGTGGTTCACTGACGGGCCACCGACCGAGGATTTTTGGCTCCCGGTAGCCAATCCAGGTCGAATGGCTGGTCAGGAGCCGCTGGATCGCTGCGAGGACGAGGCCGAGGGACCCGGCCACAGCCACGAACCGACGAGCAGCCGGAAGTTGGCCATCGTCGCCGCCATCAATCTCGTCGGCTTTCTCGGGGAGTTTGCGGGCGGACTGCTCTTCGGATCGGTCGCGCTGTTGAGCGACGCCGTTCACATGCTGTTCGACGCACTGGCCTACGTGATGGCCTTTGCGGCCGCCTACGTCGCCGCGAACTACGACGGGTCGGCCCGCTTCTCGTATGGCCTGCACCGCCTCGAACCGCTGGCTGCGTTCCTGAACGGGCTGTTTCTCATTCCCATGGTCGGCTTCATCCTCTGGGAGTCCTACCAGCGATATCTCGCCCCGATCGAGATCGGAACCGGTCCCACACTCCTGATCGCGGTTGGCGGGTTGCTGATCAACCTGGGTAGCGTCTACGTGCTCCATGGCGGCGAGATGAGCCTCAACGAGCGGGGTGCGTTCTATCACCTGCTCGGGGACGCCGGCGGCTCGGTCGCGGTCATCGTCTCCGTGACCGTCGTCGAACTGACGGGTGTGACCGCGATCGACCCGATCACGGCCGTGCTGATCGCCGGCCTCGTCCTCTGGTCGGCCGGGAAAGTCCTTCGAGGAAGTGCGGCGATCTTCGTCCTCAGGACGCCCTTCGATCCGGAGACCGTCCGCGAAGAGATCCGGTCGCTCGAGGGAGTTATTCAGGTCGAGGATCTGCACGCCTCCCAGATCTGCAGTCGGCTCACCGTCGCGAGCGCCCACGTCCGGACGGCGGTCGAGACCATGACCGAGGCCGACCAGCTCACGACCGAGATCCACCAGATCCTCCGTGATCACGGGGCCAATCACGTCACCGTCGAATTACACCCTCGCGACGGAGACGAGCGGACGTACTCGCTCGATCACAGCCACTGAGAACGGTTCTCTCAGAGCAGTCCCCAGAGTAAGCCGGCCCCCGTCGCGGCGACCGCCACGAGGCTGATGTAGAGGGCGGTGCGTTTCGCACCGATCGTCTTCCAGATCACGAGCATGTTGGGCAGCGAAAGCGAGGGGCCGGCGAGCAGCAGCGCCAGCGCCGGCCCGTCGGCCATGAGCCCCTGAGTGTACCCAAAGAGCGAGCCAACGATGGGCACCTCCAGCAGGGTCGGCATGTACAGAACGGCTCCGATTATCGAGCCCAGACCGGCCGAGAGCACGGTGGTCTCGCCGAAGATACCCTGGGTAAGGAGCCCCGGTGCGACCTTGTGGGCGACGAAGGTCTGTTCGCCGGCCTGGATCGTCTCGAGCGGGTTCATCCCCTGGGCGAGAGCGGCGACCGCGCCGATGATCCCGATGACGAAGGTGCCGGCGAGCAGGAGCGGGAAGATCGATCGGGTGAAAAACCACGTCTCCTGAAGCCACTTCTCGATCTCGCCCCGATCGAACTCCGCCCACAGCAGGTAACCAAGAAGCGCGAAGAAGGGCGCGAGAAGCGGTGCTTTGACCGCCCAGCTAAGCAGCCCGGTGGCGGCGATCAGCAGGATTGCGACCTGACTCCCGAAGAAGCCGGCTGTCACCCAGGTCGGTCGCCGAGTCGCCACCTGGCCGCCATCAGTCGCCACCGGTTGGGACGACTGCTGGTCCGCTTCGTCCCCGAAGACGAAGGCCATGACCAGGCCGATGAACGCGGCCATCGAGACGGCGAAAAACGCCCGGGCCCCACCCAGCGGCAGACCGAGAACGCGGGCCGTGAACACGACCGCGAGTACGTTGATCGCGGGGCCCGAGAACAGGAAGGCCGTCGCGGGGCCGATTCCTGCGCCCTTCTTGTAGAGGCCGGCAAACATCGGGAGGATCGTACAGCTACAGACCGCGAGGGCCACCCCCGAGACGGAGGCGATCGAGTAGGCCTGAAGCTTCGGTGCGTCGCCGCTGAGGTACTTCGTCACGAAGTGATCCGAGAGGACCGCCGAGATGCCACCGGCGATGAAAAAGGCCGGCACCAGACACGTGATGACGTGCAGTGTCAGGTACGACAGCGTCTCGTCGAAGCCGGCCCGGAGTATCTGGACGAGCAGTTCTACGGAAGCCACGGTCCCACCACCATTTCAATTTAATCTAAAACGCTATGCGGCATATAGCTACTGGTTTCAAAAATTGCTGAAACAGATACGACTCACCGGTGGTCCACGCCGCGAAAGCGATCAGGATCACTCCGACGGCGATCCCAGGAGTCGCTGGTGTTCGGCCTTCATACACCGATCCTGCACGACACGCGTGCCCGTCTGTTCAGCGCGTTCGGCGGCTGTATCGTCTCGAATGCCGAGTTGAGTCCAGATGACTTCGACGTCCGATCGTGTGAGAGCCGCATCGACGATACCGCTCACCTCCTCGCTGGGGCGAAACACGTCCACGATGTCGATCTCCTGATCGACGGCCGAGAGCGAGTCGTGGCTCTCGCGACCGAATATTTCGTCGGCGAAGGGATTGACCGGGATCACGTCGTATCCGTGTTCGATGAGGTACTTCGGGACGTCGTGAGCGGCCTTGCCCGGGCTGGTCGAGCAGCCCACGACGGCAATCGTATCGAATTCGAGGATTTCACGGAGCGCGTCGTCAGTTTCGACTGGCATGGCTAACGTATCGGATCAGTGCTGAAAAAAGGTACTCAAGCCAGCGACACCCGTATTGGTCGGCCCCCGGCTCAGATCGATTCTGTCACCAACGTTCTCGGTCGGTCAGCACAATCCACTAACAACGAAATTTCGGGAAAGAGAGTCGTCTCAAAAGCGGCAACCATTAATTGAAGAGCCGTTCAAGTAAGTGTATGGCAACGGACTCCGAGCGAATTCAACGCCATCTCGAGGACGAACTCGGGGAGTGCCGGGTCGAGGACGTGGAGACACGACTCTCGGAACTCGACATGCTCCAGTCCGCAGCCCGGAGCGAGCGCGTGGAGGCCGATCTCTCCGTGCTCTCGACGCTGGGCAACGAGACGCGCTATCGACTCGTGCGCGTGCTGGCCGACGCGGACGGGGAACTCTGTGTCTGTGAACTCAACGCGGTCGTCGACGTGAGCGAGAGTGCGATCAGCCACGCGCTCTCGGACCTGCGCGAGGCGGGGCTCGTGACTCGCCGCAAGGACGGTCGCTGGCGGAAGTACGAGGCCACCCCGGTCGCGTCCACCATCATCGACGCCCTGGACGAGGTCCACGACGATGAGTGAAACCGAATCGGGATCGCTTGACTTCCTGGATAAGTACCTGACCGTCTGGATCTTCGGCGCGATGGCCATCGGCGTCGGACTGGGCTATATCGCTCCGGGAATCACCCAACCGATTCAGGATCTCCGTCTCGTGCCGATCGGCCTCGTCCTGATGATGTATCCGCCACTGGCGAAGGTCAACTACGGCCAGTTACCACGAGTGTTCGCCCAGTGGCGGGTGCTCGGATTGAGCCTGCTCCAGAACTGGCTGATCGGCCCGACGCTGATGGTCGTACTGGCTCTGGTCTTCTTCGGCGGGATCGTTCCCGGTCTGCCGGCCCGCCCCGAGTTCTTCCTCGGACTGGTGTTCATCGGAATGGCCCGGTGTATCGCGATGGTGCTGGTCTGGAACGACCTCGCCGAGGGGTCGAGTGAGTACGCCGCCGGCCTGGTCGCCTTTAACAGCGTCTTCCAGATCCTGACCTACGGGGTGTACATCACCGTTTTCGCGCTCTTCCTGCCCGACGCACTCGGACTGGAAGAACTGACCGCCGGGATCGCGGCGTTCAACGTTTCCCCCGCGCAGGTCTTCGAGGCCATCGCCATCTTCCTCGGGATCCCGTTCGCCGCGGGGATCCTCTCGCGATACGTGGGGACACGAACCAGGGGTGTCGAGTGGTACGAGGAAAAATTCGTCCCGAGGATCGACCCGCTGACCCTCGTGGCGTTGCTCTTTACCGTGATCGTCATGTTCGCGATGCAGGGCGAGCGGATCGTCGGCCAGCCCACCGACGTGCTCCTGATCGCGGTCCCGCTGACGATCTACTTCGTCGTCCAGTTCTTCCTGGGGTTCGGAATGGGCCACTGGATCGGCGCGGACTACTCGACGACGACCGCGATCGGGTTCACCGCGGCCTCGAACAACTTCGAACTCGCGATCGCCGTCGCAGTCGCCGTGTTCGGCGTCGGCTCCGGGGTCGCCTTCACGACCGTCATCGGTCCGCTGATCGAGGTGCCCGTGTTGCTCTCGCTCGTGTACGTCGCACTGTGGTTCCAGCGCAACGTGGACTGGCGCGGCCACACCACGGGGCAACTCGATAGCACGACCCCCGCGGGTGCGACCGGGAGCGATGGGGAACCGATCACGGAAAAGGATTGATCTCGGCTGCGGCGGTCAGACGCGTCTCCGATGGTGCCCCCTGTGATCACCCCGGTCTCACCGGTGGGAAGCCAGTTCTGATTTCGGTTGCCCGATATGCCAGCGAACCGCGATTTTGGCCGTGTTCCCGAGTGATACGTCAAAATGTGACAACTCCTGCGGGGTCACTCGTATCGAACACGAGCGGACTTGGACCGGTCCTCTCCAGGCCAGAGGAGGGTGTAGTTCACCTGTTCCACAGGATTGGCTGCAGACCCCATCTGATACGTCCGGCCCCTGACGGCCCAGGATCTGGATTCACCTGGCGGGATTCGCTGCGAGACGAGGGTGACAAGCCGGTCGGTCGTGACGCCGTCTCCATCGATCGCACCCCAGAACTGTCCGGGATGGGAGCCTTCGTTTCGAACCGTCAACGCGAATTCCGGGTCGGTATCGGGAGAGACCGTTTCCGGGACGACCCATTCCTCGACGGTGAACTCCGGAATTGGGTTGGCAAGTCGTGTCCGAACCGCTTCGGCTGGACTCCACTCCCCGCCCGGCCAGGAGAGTACGGCGCCACTCGTGGCACCCGTCTCCGGTAGCTGAAACGCGATCCACCCATCGGTGCTTTCGTCGTCCCAGTAGCGCTCTTTTCCTGTGGTGTCCGGGTAGCCCCTCCCCGACCCCTCACTACGGTGAAACGGTGGGCGGTTCCACTCCGTTTTCGGGGAATACACGTCGCCAGCGAAGTGAAACTGGAAGTCCGTGATCGATGGGCTCGTTCCGGAGTCGACGTTCACGTCCAAGAAGAGGTACTGGGAGTCGGGCGTGAACGTGATCTCGTAGGCATCTTCGAGCAGTCCCACGACACCGGTCTGGAGGCCACCGAACTCGATTCGCAGTTCGCTTGCCGGCGACGTGGTGGTTGTATCAGTCGGTGGCTGCTGGTCACCGTCCGGGCTGGTACACCCTGCAAGCCCAGTCACCCCGAGCCCACACAACGAGAGGAACCGTCGACGATCCATGGGAGTGCTAACACGAGTTGTCGCTAAGTGTTTCGTGGTCGTCTCCCGATCAGTGCGGGACAAAACCGGCTTCACCCCTCCCACGGCCAAAGCCGGGGGATTCCCACGGTACCGCACCGCTGAATTGGGATAGTAATCGAGACCCTCGCGTTGCTCGTGTCTCGCATGCTCACGGGTCGTTCCTCCCCGTTCGCTATTCCCGAGACGCTCAAACAGCGAGCGTCTCGCATGCTCACGGGTCGTTCCTCCCCGTTCGCTATTCCCGAGACGCTCAAACAGCG